>JADGAZ010000019.1 GCA_015231755.1 Magnetococcales bacterium
TGGCTTGATCTTCGGTGCCCGAGGCATCGCTCAACACCAAGGTCGGGGCATCCGCCACGGCTTGAACTTCCACGTTCAAGGTCTGGGTCGTGGTGGAAGTTTCCCCGGTGGACAGTTCCGTGGTGACCGTGCGCACAACCAGGGCGAAATCCACATCAGAGTCCGCCGCCGGGGTCAGAGTCAGGTCAACCAGATCCTCTCCCCGAAGTGACCACACGCCATCGCCCAGATCTTCCCCGGCCGACAGCGTGGCACCTGTTGGAACCCCCTCGATGTAAACGGTCAAAGACTCATCCGCATCGGCCTGAACCACTTCAATCTGCAATGCAATCGGAGTATCTTCCCGACCAACCGCATCGGACGACGCAATCGTGGCGCCATCGGCTTCTTCGGGCACCGTGACCTGAGGCGTTTGCACGACAGGATCCAGATCCGGTCCGGTCACCACATCATCCGGAATTGCTTCGGCGGGACTCTCCAGGGTCGGACTTTCAGGAGTGGGTTCGGCGGTCGATTCGGTGGTGACGACAACCACAGGGGCAACCACGGCTGCCGGAAGCGCCGACTCGACCACTGCGGGGGTTTCGGGTCCGGCGACTGACGCAACCAGGTCCGGAGAGTCCGTCCCATCGACGATCGCGGCACGCACATCCCCACCCGCAACCGCAACCTGCGCCGTTTCGATGGGAACCACGGCGCTGTCCGCCCCACTTGCGACCGCGGGTTCATTCCCCTGGAGGACATTTTCCGTTTTGGCGCTGGAATCGACCTTTTCGGTATCATCCGTCGTTTTTTCGGTCTCCAAATCGATGGAAGTGGCAATGGAGTGGTCCACCTCCATCCGACTGCCCATCTGGACACTGCCCATCACCACCAATTGGTCGGTGACCTGGTTGGATTCTGCATTGCGGTTTTCCTCGGCGGAAAGATCGACGCTCTTGACATCCTGAAGGACCGTCATGTCGTCCAAATTTTGACGATCTTCTTCGAATCCGCTCAAATCCGTCCCACCACCGGTTTCTTGATTCTCAGACATGGCTTCACCCGTCAGTTAACGCAACAAAGGAATTAAGAGAGTCTCCGCTCTGATGTAAATATACATTCATATTTCTTGAACTGGCTAGAAAAAAATGGTATCTAGACAGTAAGTGATACAAAAAAAGGCCCATCAGGAACATTCCAAATCGTGACATGGTTTTTTGTGCCCAATCATAAAAATCAATGAAAAGAAATCACATTTTTTCAGGTGTTGGCTGGCCTCAAGCACTGCTTCCGTCGCGTCTGATCGGTCGCAACATGGTGGATCTGGTACTGACTTCCACGGTACTCAATCTGCTCTCGTTGGCGCTTCCCCTGACCATGTTGCAAATCTATGACCGCATTATTCTTTTCCAGGCGGTCACCACACTGGGACTGCTGACCACCGGTGTCATTGTCGCCATGCTCCTCGAAGCCATCTTGAAAATGGTCCGCTCCTACATCGGCAGTTGGCTGGGAGCGCGCTTCGAGCATTTGGCCGGCTGCACCGCCATTTTCCGGCTGCTGTCTTCCAGTCTGACCAATACCGAACAACAAGGTTCCGGCATTCATCTGGAACGCATCAACGGCATCAACACCCTCAAGGACTTTTACGCCGGACAGGCGGTTCTCACCCTGTTGGATCTGCCTTTCGCCATTTTGTTTCTGGGATTGATTTATTATCTGGCCGGGTGGCTGGTACTGATTCCGTTGACTATTTTCGGATTGTTCATCGGAGGCTCGGTTCTCATCAGTCGATGGCTCTACGACGCGGTGCAAAAACGGACACTCTGGGAAGACCGACGCATCGACTTTCTCATCGAAGTACTCAACGGTGTGCATTCCATCAAGGCCATGGCCATGGAAGCGATGATGTTGCGCCGTTACGAACGACTCCAGGAGAGTTGTTCCAGCATCTCCCAACGGGTCGGACTGCTCGGGGTGACCTCGAACAATCTGGGGATGCTGTTTTCCCAACTCAACATGGTGGCGGTGGTGGGTATGGGATGCATGATGGTGATTGACCACAAGCTTACCATCGGCGGACTGGCCGCATGCAGCATGCTTTCCGGGCAGGCGATCCAACCTTTGCAACGGGCGTTTGGCATTTGGGCCCGATTCCAGTCCATTCGGGTGACCCGGGACCGGCTCTCCTTGCTGTTCTCCCTGCCCCCGGAAGCCGAAGAAAACGTTCCGGAGTTGGATGGCCTGAACGGCGCTTTGGAAATGCGGGATGTCTCCTATCGTTTCTCTCCGGACAAGCCCCCGATCCTGGAAAACATCAACCTTTCCGTGGCGCCGGGTGAAACCATCGCCATTTCCGGAGGCAACGGCAGTGGCAAAACCACGCTGCTGTGGTTGATGCAGGGATCGTTACGCGCCTCCTCGGGATTGGTATTGCTGGATGATCGGGACATTGCCACCTTCGATCCCGGCAGTGTCCGCTCGAAAATCGCCTATCTGCCCCAATCCGGCATTTTGTTCAAGGGCACCATCATGGACAATCTGACCATGTTTCGTCCCTGGAAGTCCCGGGAGGCCGAAGCCATCTCCCAACGGTTGGGATTGCGGGATTTCATCACCAAAATGCCCAACGGCTTCGAGACCCTGGTGGATGACGGTGCCGCGGAGATTCTGCCCCAGGGAATCAAACAACGCATCGCCATCGCCCGTGCCCTGCTGGACAATCCCAAGGTGGTGCTTTTCGACGAGGCCAACACCTCCATCGACAGCCGGGGCGACGAGGAACTCAAGCAGGAGTTGATGCGTTTTCACGGCAAGGTGACTCTGATTCTGGTCAGCCATCGTCCATCGCTGGTGGCTTTGGCCGACCGGGTTTACAAGTTGCAGGATCACACCTTGATTCAACAGGAAAAAAGCCCACACAAGCCCTTTCAACCCCCGGCGACGGCCCCTGTGACGACGGCACCGGTCCAGACCACTGTCTCCTCCACCCCCCCCAGGACCGTCACGCCAGCGGTCGCCATTTCCGCGCCTGCGCCAGTCCCCCCGATTCCAGCCCCGGATGCGACCCTCATGACCACCATGTCACCCAAACCGCTCCCCTTCACATTAACCAAACCAGACAGCACTGCACCCGTCAGCATCACCTCGGTCAGCATCACCGGGATCAAGCCACCGGTTGCCTCCACCACGCCAAAAGCCGAAACCAAAACCCGAACAATCCCGGCGACACCGGTGATCCCGCATATCCAGGATATCCCGACGATACCGGAGCCGATCCTGCCGCCACGACCCCTTCCGGCCACGCCACCGACCGCCACTGGCAAGCAGGTCAACCTGCACCTGGAAATCGGCAAAACACCAGCGGCTTCGGAATCCCCAACACCATGAGCAAACGGCCCCAAGAATCCCTGATGGACTATCCGAAAGCCACCGGCATCCTGGAAGACTTTGCCAGGCTTTCGGATTTCGGTGCCTGTCTGGTGCCTTTGCTGCATGCGGTGGGCTATCGGGGAGATTTGCGGCATGTGGCCGAATCCCTGCCCCACTTCGCCGAGTCCCTGGATCTGACCGGATTGCGCAACGTCATGGCCAATCTCACCTTTCAAAGCCATGAACTGCGCATCAATCAAAAACAGATCGATCCCCGTCTGATGCCCTGCCTGTTTGTTCCCGATCAGCAGGGAGCCATGGTACTCTACGAACAGACCGGCGACATGCTGCTGATTTTCGACGGATCGACCGGAAAAGTCGGAAAGATCCCTCCCATGGATCTGGTGGGATCGGTTTTTTTCTTCAAGATATTCGATCATGAAATGATGTCTCTGGAACAAAACCGCCTGGGTTGGTTGCGCATGATCACCAACCGCTTCCGGAGATATTTTTATTTCGTAGTCGCCCTCACCTGCGCCATTACCGTGCTTCAAGTGGCTCCGCCGCTTTATTCCATGGCGGTCTATGACCGGGTGATCGGTTCCCACTCCATGCAGACTCTGGCCTATCTGGTGATCGGGGTCTTGCTGGCGTTGGGCTTCGATTGGGTGTTGCGGGTCATGCGGGCCCGTATGCTGATGCATGTGGGCGCCCACATGGATAGCATCGTGAGCAGCGCCATTTTCCTGCGGATTCTCTCCCTGGTGCCCTCCTACACCGAACGGGCACCCATCGGTTCCCAGGTGGCCCGGGTGAAGGATTTCGACACGGTGCGGGAATTTTTCACCGGCCCTTTGGCCTTGGTCTTTCTGGAGATGCCTTTCACGGTCATCTTTCTGGTGGTCATGGCGAGTCTGGCCGGCACTCTGGCCTTCATTCCCGGCATCACCGCCTTGTTGTTTGTGGTACTGTGGTTCGTGATGAGTCCCCTGGTGGAAAACGAAGGGGCCAGAGCCAGACGCTCCCGGGCCAAACAACAGGAATTTACCGTCGAAATCCTCAACAAAATCCGTGCCATCAAGTATCTGGGCGCCGAGGAGATGTGGTTCGACCGTTACCGGGAACTCTCTGCTGAAACCAGCATGCAAAACTTCCACTCCTCGTTGATCACCGCCGCGGTCAACACCGTGGCACAACTGCTGGTGGTGGGATCGGGACTGATCACCGTGAGCATTGGTGTGTTGCGGGTGCTGGCCGCCGAAATGACCGTCGGGGGACTGGTGGCCTCGATGATTCTGGTGTGGCGGATTCTGGCTCCGCTGCAAAGCATCTTCTTCGCCATGACCCGCATGGAACAGATCCGCTCCAGCATCAAGCAGATCGACGGTCTCATGAACGTCAAGCCCGAATTTGAAGCCTACGCCCCCATCGAACCGATCAAAAGCTTTGAAGGGGCCATCAGCTTTGTACGGGTGAGTCTGCGCTACACCAACGAAGCGGAACCGGCGCTGATGGGGGTGAGCTTCGAGGTCAAACCCGGTGAAGTGGTGGTGATCGTCGGCAGCAACGGTTCCGGCAAATCCACGATCATCAAGCTGATCGCCGGATTGTATCTGCCCCAGGCGGGCAGCATCCGCATCGACGGTCAGGACCTGCGCCAGATGAATCCCATCGAATTGCGTCACGCCGTAGCCTATGTGCCCCAAAAATGTGACCTGTACCACGGCACCATTGCCCAGAATCTGCGTCTGGCCCACGCCACCGCCACCATGGAAGAACTGGAAAACGCCTGTCGCATGTCCGGAGTCCTGGAGGATATACGCGCCCTGCCCCGAGGTTTCGATACCCGCATCGGCGACAACGATGCCGGACAACTGGCCTCCAGCACCGTGCAGAAAATCTCCTTGGCCCGTGCCTATCTCAAGCCCTCGCAGATTCTGTTGTTCGACGAGCCCGCCAGCGCCCTGGACTGGGAAGGGGACCAGGCCTTCCAGAAAGCGGTGCAACAGTTGCGAGGCAAGTCGACGATTTTCATCGTCACCCATCGTCCCAGCCACATGCGCCTAGCCGATCAACTGTTCTTCTTCGATCAAGGCTATCTGAAGCTTTCCGGGCCACCGAACGAAGTCCTCCCCAAGATCCCGCAGAACCTGATCTAGGAACCTTAAGCCATGTCTGCCACCCCTGCAAAAACCATCCAATTGGGCAACCGCCAACAACGGTTTCTGGCCCAATCCATGATCCTGGAAGAAGGTGGACTGCCCCTGTTGATCCGCGCCACCGGCATGGCCGTATCGTTGGCTGTGGCGACCTTTCTGGTGTGGGCCTCCTTTTCGGTGCTGGAAGAGATGGCCCCGGCTTCCGGAGAGGTGGTCACGCAGCATCCGATACACAACGTACAACATCTGGAGGGGGGAATCGTTCAGCAAATTCTGGTCAAGGCGGGCAACATCGTTTCACAGGGGGAGACGCTGGTTCGCCTGGACCCGGCACCGATCCTGCCGGAATTGAAACAATATCAGGCCCGCCGTCAGGCTCTGGCCTTGATGATCGAACGGCAACGGGCTTTTCTGGAAGGGCGTGAACCCCATTTCGCGCAGGTGGCCCCGGAATCCAGCCTGCTGGTCAAGGATCAGGACAACCTGCTCCACTCCCAGCGCACCCATCAGGCGAGCAGCGAAGAGGTGATTCGGCGTCAGGTGTCCCAGAAAGAGACCCAGGTGAAAGAATTGACCGGACAACTGGAGCCTTTATCCCGTCGGCAGAAACTGCTGGACGAGGAATTGGGTATTCAGGAAAAAGGGCTGGCCAAGGGATTGGTATCCCAGCTTTCGGTTCTGGCCACCAAACGAGAAAAAATTCGCGCCATCGAGGAGATGACCCGGATCCGGAGCAGTATCGCCCAGACCCGCATCGAGGTGGAGGAGTTGCGGAGCCGACTGCTGGAAAGCGATGAGCAACGGCGTCACGATGCGCAAAAAGAGTTGAACAGCGCCCTGGCCGATCAGTCCCAGTTGGATGAGCAGATTACCCGTTTGACGGATCGGGTGGCCCGACTGGACATCACCGCTCCGGTGCGGGGAGTGATTCAGGAGATGGGACCCAGCACCCTGAAAGGGGTGATTCCGCCGGGGGGACTGGTGGCCAAGATCGTGCCTTTGGGAGAGACGCTCCACGCGGAGATTCGCATCACCACCCGTGACATCGGTCATGTGAAGGTGGGTCAACCGGTGACCATCAAGGTCATGACCTACGACTACGCCCGTTACGGCACCATTGCCGGCGAGTTGCAATCCATCTCCCCGGACGCCTTCATGGATGAAAAACAACAGCCCTATTTCAAAGGACTGGTGCAGTTGTCCGCCACCCATCTGGGGTCACAGGCCGGGGTCAACGAAATCCTCCCCGGCATGACCGTTCAGGCCGACATCCACACGGGCAGTAAAACCCTGATGGCCTATCTGCTCAAACCCATCTACGCCTCGATCAACGAAGCGTTCCGGGAACGCTGAAACCCCACGCCGAACCAGCCAACGATCACCGCCAACACCAATGGGATGTACCCATGATTACGGCAACCCGGATCCGCCCACCATGGCGGAACTCTCCTGCCAAAGCAATTCGCTGGCCTGATCCAGGGTTTCGACCGCCGGTGAAGCGTGCGACTCCGACACCTTGGGAGACTCGGAGACTTTGGGGGTGGCCCACTCCTCCACATCGGCTTTCACCTGGATGCTGACTGACGACGGCATCTCCGCTGGTTTATCGATGGAAAAGGTCTGACGCAACAGCCCCACGGCCGCCAACAACCGATAACCGGCGGTTTGTTGTTCGTAGTTTTCGTTGACGCGGGCATTTCTGGCGGTGGTCAATTCGTTTTCGGAGTTCAGCACGTCCAGCAGAGGGCGCAAGCCCATGCGGAACTGCTCGTGATAGGCGGTGGTGACTTTCTGTTTGGATTCCAGATGTTCATCCAGACGGGTCAGCCGTTCCCGGGCGATCTGCATCCGGTCCCAGGCCACCCGGACATCCTCCAGCACCGTGGCCTGAGCCTCATCCAGCAACCCCTGGCTGCGTCCGACCTGTTCGGCGCTTTCCCGCACCGTGGCCAGATCCGAGCCGCCGTGAAACAGATTGACATTCAAACGCACCATGGCCCGCACGTTTTCGCTGTATCCCCGCGTCCCGCTGACATTATCCGTGTTGGAATAGCCCACATCCAACCCCAGCTTGGGCCAATAGCGGGAATAATTGCCCGCATGGGTGGCCTTGGTCGAGGCCAGTTCCCCCTTGGAACGCATCAACGTGGCATTGAGGCGCAGAGCCTGATCCATGGCCACCTGCAAGGATCCGGGCAGAATGGCCGAAGACAGCACAGGCGGCTCCAGATGGCCTGGTTCCCGACCCACCAGTCGATGAAAACGGGTCGCGGCCTTGTGTACCGCTCCAGAGGCGGAAACCAGATCGGAAACAATCAATTTCAAACGACTGGCGGAGAGTTCCGCATCCACGGAGGTGGTGATGCCCAGACTGGCCATGTCCTGGACCCGGGCCAGAATCTGACGGTGCAATTGTTCCTGATCCTGAAGCAATTGACGCAATTCCCGCTGCCTGAGCACCTCCAGATAGGCCAGAATGGTATCCAGAGCCACCTCATCGGCAGCGGTATCCAAGGCGGCCTGTTCGGTCCGCTCCCGGGCGTCGTTTTCCGCCACCTGATGCCAAGTGGAAAAACCATCGAACAGGGGTTGATTCAGATTGACCTGCAACTCCCCCCGACGCAGACGATTCTCCCCCTCGGTAAGCCGGGTGGACGTGGTATCGTTCCACTCCTCCCCGGTTCCCAGGCTCAGGTCCAAAGATGGCAGATAACCGGAAACCGCCCGGGCCTTGCGCTCTCGGATCGCCTGCAGGGAACGACGCGCCGCCTCGATGCGGGGCGTTTCCCGCAAGGCGCTCTGCACCGCTTCCGCGAGGGTCTCGGCGCGGGCATCGGCATGGGGCAGCCCGAGCCATAGCGATAACACACCCAGGCAACAGGGAAAAAATCGACGTTTTGGTTTTCCGGTACACCACGCGGCGCGGGCCATCGTTCATCTCCCACCAAGTTAACAGGAGTTCACTCAACCCGATCCAAAGCAAATTACGCGCCAAACAAACCATAACGCCGCGCCAACAAACAACGTTCAGATATCCTCCAGATCACGGGGCAACAGGAATTGAAACGCCGCCCCTTGACCCAACTGGCTCTCCACCCAGATCCGCCCCCGGTGACGATCGATGATCCGTTGGCAAATGGTCAAGCCCAACCCGGTACCCAGGGGAACATCCTTGGTTTCATCCCGCGCCTGATCCACCTGATGAAACTTCTCGAACACCTTTTCCAGGTCGTCCTTGGGGATGCCCGGTCCGTTGTCGGTCACGGTCACCCCGACGCCTTCCGGGCCTTCGTGGGTGCGAACCTGAACCATGCCGGTTCCGGAGACGCAGAATTTGACGGCATTGGACAACAGATTGATCACCACCTGAATGATCTTGTCCCGATCCGCCCGCAACAACACCGGATGGTCCGGAGCCTGGTGGATCATGCGCACGGATTTATTCTCGAACAGTTGATGGGTGGCGTCGATGGCGTCACGGGTGATCTCCACCAGATCCACCTGGGTCAAATGCCACTCCATCTTGCCCGATTCGATCCGGGCCAGATCGAGAATCTGGTTGACCAGACGGGTCAACCGTTCCGCCTCCTTGATGATGATTTCCGTAAACTTGTGACGATCTTCCGACTCCATCTCCTCGTTGTCCCGCAGAATTTCGGAGAAGGCACGAATCGAGGTCAAAGGGGTGCGCAGTTCATGACTGACGGTTGAAATGAACTCGTCTTTCAGCCGATCCAACTCCTGCAACCGTTCGTTGGCCTCTTGCAACTGACGGGTGGCCGCTTCCAACTGACGGGATTTCAACTCCAGCCGCTGGCTGTACTCGATCACCTGACTGGTTTCGTCCAGGATGCGCATCACCCCATGGAGATCCAGCTCCTCGCCCTTCACCACAGACGACACCATCACCCGGGCCGAGGCCGAACCAATAGCCCCGGTCAGCCGTTTCTCCGCGAACGCCACCAGATGGGCCGGCGCCTGGGACTGTTCGTCGAGCTTGAGAAGGCGGTGCTGAAGATAATTGGAGAAATCCAATTCAGCCTGGACTGGTCCGATAAAACGCGACACCAATTTTTTCAAATCCGCCACCGAGACGAAACCGCTCCACAGGTATTCGTTGCCCCCCTTGGCTCCCTTCTCGAAGACATTGACAAAATTCAGAGCCTGAATCTGTTCCACGGCGGTCTGACGATCAAACAGGGAAATCACCACCAGAACCCCGACATTGGCCAGCAGGCTCCAAAAAACCGAATGGGTAATGGGATCAAAGACCGTCAGTCCAAACAAAGCCTGGGGTTTCAACCAGCCGATGCCCCAGGGACCATGGTGCAAAAAGCTCTCCGCGATCCAGCCGGATTTGGCGAACGAGGCGAACAGCAACGTATGGGACCAGACCACAAAACCAGCCACCAATCCCCCCAAAGCCCCGCGCCGACTCACTCCGGGCCAATAGATTCCGATGAGAATCGCCGGGGCGAACTGGGCCACCGCCGCGAACGAAATGATGCCGATGCTCACCAGGGTATGGGATTCACCGATCAGCCGGAAATAAAGATACCCCAGAAACATCAAACCGATGATGATCCCGCGCCGGATGGTCAGGATCATGCCCGACAGATCCTCCCGGAACGCGGCGCGAAACCGCAGCAGCAACGGCAAAACCAGATCGTTGCTGACCATGGTGGACATGGCGATGGCCTCGACGATCACCATGCTGGTGGCCGCCGACAATCCCCCCAGATAGACGAACAGGGCCAACCACACCTGCCCTCCATGAATCGGCAGGGTCAACACATAGGTATCCGGATCCATGCCCTGGCCCGCGAAGATCAACCGTCCCGCCAGGGCGATGGGCAGCACAAACAGATTGAAGGCCAACAGATACAAAGGAAACAGCCAAGCGGCCTGACGGATGTGGGCCGGATTGACGTTTTCCACCACCAGCACCTGAAACTGGCGGGGCAGGAACAAAACCGCCATCATAGCCAGCAGGGTCATGGAAAACCAGGAGACATATCCCCCGGGCATGGCCTCGAAGGTCATCAGGCGCCGCACTCCCGGATCGGCCATGGCCTTGGTGAAAAGATCCCCAAAACCATCGAACATTCCAAAAGTGACAAACAGCCCCACGAACAAAAAAGCCCCGAGTTTCACCATGGATTCAAACGCGATGGCGGTCACCATCCCTTCATGGCGTTCGCTGGCATCCAGATGACGGGTACCGAACAGAATGGAAAACAACGCCAGGATCATGGCCACATACAATGCGGTATCATCCCAGGGCGCGGATGGCCCCCGGATGGCCAGATCCGCATCCAGACGATGAACCAGCACATCCAGACTGACCGCCACCGCCTTCAACTGCAAAGCGATGTAAGGCATGATGCCGATCACCACGAACAAAGTCACCATGCCCCCGAGCAAAGGACTCTTGCCATAGCGGGAGGAGATGAAATCGGCGATGGAGGTGATGTGATTGACTTTGGAGATGGCGATGATCTTGCCCAGCAGAAAAATCCACAACGCGGCCATGATGGTGGGACCAAGAAAAATGGGCAGAAAACCGATGCCGGTTTCCGCCGCCCGTCCCACGCTGCCGTAATAGGTCCAGGAGGTGCAATAGACCGCGATGGAAAGCGTATAAATGGTGGGATTGTTGACCAGAGAGCGACCGTTGGCCGCGCGCCAGTCCGCATGATAGGCCACCGCGAACAACAGCCCCAGATACAACACCGAAACCAGAGGAACAATCCACTGCCAGGACATGTTTTTCTTAGTTCTTTTCCATGGGTCCGCGACGCATGGCCAGGGCGATCATGGCGACAAAGCCCAGCCAAAACACAAACAGGTACAGCCACAACACCGGCACGCCCCAGATCATCCGATCCAGGCTCACCAGGGACAATACCGGATAGTTGATGGCCAAAGCCCCCAACAGGGCCAACACCACCAGACGCTCCTTGCGACGTTTCATCATGGGCATGTCAGTAGTTGGCCTCGGCTTGTTGACGACGGATCCGCACCATGCTGTCGGAAGCCCGCATGGCAAGTCCCAGGGTGGAAATGCCTTTGGCTTTCAGCAGTTCCAACAACCGCTGAAACACCTCCGCCGTGACCATGGCATCCCCCATGGCGGTATGGCGCAGATGGGTCTGCACATCGACCCCGAGACGCTCGGCGATGGCATCCAGGGTATGATCCGTCACCTCGTCGTGGAGATAGACCGAAAGCAGCAGGGTATCGAGCACCGGATTGTCGAAACGTACCCGGCACGCCTCCTCCTTGAGCTGCAAAAAACGCATGTCGAAGGCGGCATTGTGAGCCACCAGCACCGAGTCGCCGACAAACGCCTTGAACTGGGGCAGCACCTCTTGAATGGTGGGTTTATCCGCCACATCGGCGTTGGTGATGCCATGAATCCGGATCGACTCCTCGGGAATGGGACGACCGGGATTGATCAAGCGCTCGAAACGTTCTCCCAGCAGCACACGACCATTCACGATGCGCACACCGGCCAAGGCGATGATCTCATCCCCCCTGGAAGGCTGCAACCCGGTGGTTTCGCTGTCGAAAACCACATAGCTCAAACCGGAAAGGGACATGGCCAGCCGGGTGCCCAGGGAGTCGAAGGCATTCATCAACGAAAAATCATAAAATTCCGGACGCTCCGGAATCTCTTCGACCGGAAATTTCCACTGCCGGGGCGACGGGGCCACCGGCAGACGCAACATGGCATATCCGGGGCGCCGATGGGGTTGACTCCAGACCTCACAGCCGTGACGTTCCAGAATCTCCTCCAGACGGATCACCGCGCCACCGTCTTCCAGCTTGATGGCATGCCAGGATTCCACCTCCGAGGCGGAAATGGGAATGCCGGGCCAGATCAGATCCAGATAGATCCGATGATTGCCCATCAAGGCCTCTACCTCGACGCCCACCGAACCCGCATGCTCCCGGATTTTTTGCATCATGCGTTCCAGCGCCAACAACAAAGCCGGCGCATCGGCCTGAATCCACAAAGCCTCTCCCACCGGATGGACCGGCACCCCGCCCCGATATTTTTCCAGCCGTCTGGCCAGGGCGTCGATCAGATCGGAGGTGAGCACGTCGTTCAAGATCCAGTGTTCGGAAGCCAACGTGTCGGCCTCGGTGGCAATGGAGTCCAGACGCACGGAGAGTTCCCCCACCTCGTCATGCATCACCGCCACGAACCGTTCCCGGGCTTCGGGTTCCATGTCCCCATGGTCCATGAGGGTTTCGGCAGCGGCGCGCAAATTGGCCACCGGTCCCCGGATGTTCTCCAGGGCGTGACGGATCAGCCGGTCGCTGCGCCGCAAACCCGAGACCCGACGGGTCGCCTCCTCGAAGGTGATGAGATAAAAATTCTGCTCCGCCTCATGACACGGAAACAGACTCATGGCGCAATCCAGCATCACGTCTTCGTGTATGGCCGCGCAGAAAAAACGCGCATCCCCCTTGTCCGCACAGCCGTTTGGGGTGGCGTGACACCGGTTGAGAAACTCCATGGTGGTTTCCAGAGGAGTACGGGCGCACAGTTCGTACAAGGATCGGCCCAGTCCCAACGAGTCCTGACGGTTGCGGAACAGATTCTGGGCCGCCACGTTGTACAACACGATGCCCGCATCCGCATTGATGACGATCAACCCGACATTCAGGTGTTTGATCACCTTTTCCAGACGTTCCATTCCCGCGATCTGATTGGCCAGCGCCTCATGGACCTCACGCCGGGCCTGCAACAGGGCGGTTCCCATCTGACGCGCCGAATCCGGCAACGCTCCCAACAGATGATCCGATTCCAAGATGATCTCATGGGTCGGGTCGGCATTGGCGATGATGGCAAGATCCCGACTGACATGGACCAGAGGTTTGAGCAAAACCTTGTCCAGCCAGGACCAGATCTGGACCAGCACACCGCCGAGCAGAAACAGTACCAGCAGCGACAAGGCCACATGGGTATGCAGCCAACCCAGGGTTGTGCCATCCAGTTCGGGCAGATTGCGGTTCGCCTCCCAGGCCACTCCCGCCAGAGCACCCAGGGCAAGCAGCAAAAAAGCCCCCAGAATCCACCAGAATTGATGACGACCGTTCATTCAGGGCATCAATCGTTTTTCAGGCCGAGCATTTCCCGCACCTTGAGAACCAGTTCACGGGTGGCGAAAGGTTTGGTCACATAATCATCCGCCCCCAAGGCCAATCCCTTTTCCTGTTCCACCTCCCGCCCCTTGGCGGTGAGCATGATGATCCGTACCCCCTGATAACGGGAATCGGCACGAATCGCCTCGCACACCTCATAGCCGTTCTTTTTGGGAATCATGACATCCAGCAACACCAGATCGGGTTTCCTCTCCTCAACCGCCTGAAGCGCAGCATCGCCATCACCGACCGATCGGACCGAAAAGCCCTCCTTTTTCATGAGAAATTCCAAGGACAAAACGATGTTGGGCGCGTCGTCCACGATCAAGATTTCAATCGGCATCCCCCATCTCCCACACACTCTATTGTAGCTGTCTCAATCTGAAATGATGGCTGATCAATTGCTTGAATCCATCCACCACCCCCAGGGAATCACGCAGATACTCCCGCTCCAACCGACCCAAATCATCGATCAATAGATAATCCCCATCTCCTCCGTGCCGCATCCGGGCATCCAGCTTCACCCGCACCCGCAGGCCAGAAAGAAAATCAAACGCATCGATCAAATCGTTGCCCAGCGATTGTTCCAGCACCCCCCGACGGACCAGAGCGCGCAACCGATGGACCGTATTGACATTTTTGAGCTTATGTTCCAAGGCCAGACTGCGCACCCCATGGACAATCGGGAAGACGCCGCCCTTCTTGATATCAATTTGCCCCTGTTTGTTCCCTTTTTCCACGATAAAACGGTTGAAGAGTCCCAATGGGGTCTCGAAGGACAAAACCGGCATGGCAAAATGCGCGTAAAAAGTCGGATCGTTGGGAAGGTGATCCAGAAAAAAATCCCGTGCCCGGCGAAACAGACCGTAATGGCCCGCCACGGGGCGAGAGTCATAAAATATGGCCAACTGCATCAAGTTGGAAGGAGAAGGATTGCGAATCCAGTTGAGAAACAGCCCCTCATACGCATCGACCCGACCGCCCCACTGGGGATTGGTCATCATGACGTTGCCGGGACACGGCGGATAACCCAACTGGATCAAGGCCGTAGTAAAGGCGTGACAAAAGGCCTGATACGCGATGACGGAACATTGATCATCGGCGATGAGGGCGTTGTCCTGATCGCTTTTGATGATCTGTTCTCCCCGACCTTCGCTGCCCATGACCACGATGCACACATGATCGAGCAGATCCGGGGGAGACAGGATGTTGGCCGTTTTTTCAAATACTTGACGATCCAGTTCCCGCACCAGACGGCTGATGTAACGGGGCTTGACCCCCTTGGTGACCAAAGAATCCACCAGATGAGGCTGATGGCTGGTGGCATAGGCCAGTTCGGACAAGGTGGAGGCGCGTAGAATACGCTGAATGGTCAACGAGGCGTGATTGGTCAAAAAGGAGAGCAACTCGGTCAAACCCAGAATGCCGGTGACCTGCCCGGCTGAACCCACCACCACCCGGCTCACCCCCCGCTTGGTCATGATGAGCAACGCCTTGAACAGCAATTCGTCCGGGGAGGCCATGATCAGTTTCCAGGTGGCGATCGGGCCTATGGGGGCATCCACCGGAAGTTCGGACAAGGCCAAGGCATCGCGGATGTCGGCACTGGTCAAGACCCCGTGTCGGGTCTCGTCCCGGACCAAAAGCGCGTCGATACGGCGCGCGCGCATTTTCGCGGCCGCATCACGAATGGAGGTACACGCATCCAGGATGACAGGCTTGGTCAAATCCAGATCCCGGATGCGTGAGGTCAACAAAGGAACGTCGGAATTCTCGGAGTCCAATGCACGGATCCCAGGCCATGAAAGCCGGACCATGCGCCATGGTCCGGCTTTCGGGCTTTAGTCAAATGTCAGTGATTGGAGGCTCCAGACGCACCGATGCCGGTTTCGCAGCGAACGGCCTGCGCATCGAAGAGATTACGCTCGGCCTGAGCCTGTTGGCTGCCATCGAGCTTGGAGAAGAGCCAGCAACCGACAAACGCCAACGTCATGGAGAAGATGGCCGGATCCTTGTAGGGGAACAAGGGGGCTTTGTTGGCCAGCACATCCACCCAGACGGTTTTCGACAACACCACCATGGTCACGGTGGAGATGAGACCCAAGGATCCACCGATCATGGCGCCACGGGTGGTAAGATTCTTCCAGTAGATGGAGAGAATCAGGATCGGGAAGTTGGCCGAGGCGGCAATGGCGAAGGCCAGACCCACCATGAAGGCCACATTCTGCTTCTCGAACTGAATCCCGAGGAAGATGGCAATGACGCCGATGACCAAAGCGGAGAATTTGGAGATGCGAATCTCCTTGCGCTCGTCCACTTTCCCACCACAAATGGCGTTGGCATAGATATCGTGGGAGACGGCGGAAGCACCCGCGAGGGTCAAGCCGGAGACCACGGCCAGGATGGTGGCGAAAGCCACGGCGGAAACGAAGCCGAGGAACAGATCACCGCCGGTGGCATGAGCCATATGGATGGCGGCCATGTTGTTGCCACCATTCAAGGTACCCTTGATCGCATCCACATACTGGGGATTCGGAGCGACCATCACCACGGCACCAAAGCCGATGATGAAGGTAAGGATGTAGAAATAACCGATGAAGCCAGTGGCATAAAAGACCGATTTGCGGGCCTCTTTGGCGTTGGCCACGGTGAAGAAGCGCATGAGGATGTGGGGCAGTCCGGCGGTTCCGAACATCAGGGCCATGCCCAGAGAGATGGCCGATACCGGATCCGAAACCAGACCACCGGGTGCGAAGATATCCTTGTTGCCGGAGACCACCGCCTTGTGATCCGCCAGACCACTGGCTTTGACCCCTTCCATGGCGCTGCGGAAGAAGGCTTCCAGGTTGAAGCCCACATGATTGAGGGCACCGAAGGCAATGAAGGTGGCGCCCGTCAGCAGCAGAACGGCCTTGATGATCTGCACCCAGGTGGTGGCGATCATGCCACCGAAGGCCACGTACAGGATCATCAACACGCCGACGATCACCACCGCGGACTCATAAGGCAGCCCGAACAGGGTGCGAATGAGCTGACCTGCGCCCACCATCTGGGCAATCAGGTAGAGGATCACGGTAAACAGGGTTCCCAAAGCCGACAGAGTCCGAATGGGCACCCGGGACAGGCGGAAAGAAACGATGTCGGCGAAGGTATAACGGCCCAGGTTGCGCAATTGTTCGGCCATCAGGAAGAGAATGACCGGCCAACCCACCAGAAAGCCGATGGAGTAGATCAGTCCATCGTATCCCTTGGCGAACACCATGGCGGAGATACCCAGGAACGAGGCCGCCGACATGTAGTCACCGGCGATGGCCAGACCATTCTGGAAGCCGGTGATCCCGCCACCCGCCGCATAGAAGTCTTTGGTCGACTTGGTACGCGAGGCGGCCCAATAGGTGATGGCCAGGGTCACCGCCACGAAGATGAAAAACATGACGATAGCGGTGATGTTCATTTTGCTCTCCGGTTTGGCCGCGTCAGCCGCCCAGAGCATCGAAGACCAGGATCCGGCGACGAGCGCGGATGCGAGAGCCGTCAACTGTTTCATTTCGTCTCCTCCTTGATCTGACGGGTCAATTCATCGAATTCGCCATTGGCCCGACGTACATAAATTCCGGTCAGGAGGAAAGCCGAGACGATAATGCCAGCCCCGATGGGAATGCCAATCGAAATGACGCTCCCTTCAGAAATTTTCGTGCCCAGAGATTTGGGCGCGAAGGCGACCACCAGAATGAAGGCATAATAGATGATCAGCATCAGCCAGCTGAGTTTCCAGGCAAAGCTGGAGCGTTTGGTCACCAGCTCCGTGTATTTGGGATTCTTTTGAATCCGCGCGATGAGTTGTCCGTCTTGTGGATCATTATTCATGGGCAATCTCCTTTGATGGTTGTCGGCTGGATCATGGTTTCCCCCCCCCTCAATCCGCTGATCAAAACGAGGGATGGCACGCCACAAACTCAAGCCCTGGTGTGAAGCCCGGGAACCGCGGCATCCGGACGCATAGGCCGGGGGGGGATCCCCCCGGCGATGGTAAAACCGGAAACAATCCGGCGTAAACAGCTTGAAATCAGGCGGTGGGCTGACGTTCGTCAATGAGCTTCTGCACCACACCCGGATCCGCCAAAGTGGTGGTATCGCCCATGTTTTCGAGTTCGTTGGCCGCGATCTTGCGCAGAATGCGACGCATGATCTTGCCGGAACGGGTCTTGGGCAGACCGGGAGCCCATTGCATCACGTCGATATGGGCGATGGGACCGATCTCCTTGCGGACCAGGGCACCCAGCTCCTTGCGCAGGGCGTCCGACGGCTCCTCGCCGACCATCAACGTCACGAAGGCATAGATGCCCTGCCCCTTGATGGCGTGGGGATAACCGACCACAGCGGCCTCGGCGACCTTTTCGTGCAGCACGAGGGCGGATTCAATCTCCGCCGTACCCAGATTGTGGCCGGAGACGATGATGATGTCATCGACGCGACCGGTGATCCAGTGATAGCCATCCTCGTCGCGACGGCAGCCGTCGCCGGGGAAGTAACGTCCCGGATAGGCGGCGAAATAGGTGTTGAAGAAACGCTGATGATCACCGTAGACCGTGCGCATCATGCCCGGCCAGGGACGGGCGATGGTGAGAATGCCGGTGGTGGCTCCTTCCTGCAACACACCTTTTTCGTCCACGATCTCCGGAATGATGCCGAAGAAGGGCAGCGTGGCCGAACCGGGTTTGGTGGGGGTGGCACCAGGCAACGGGGTGATGAGAATACCACCGGTTTCGGTTTGCCACCAGGTATCCACGATGGGGCAACGGCCCTGACCCACGGTGTGATAATACCACTCCCAGGCTTCGGGATTGATGGGTTCACCCACGGAACCCAACAGACGCAGGGAGGAACGGCTGGTGCTGTTGACAAAGGCATCGCCCTGGGCCATCAGAGAACGGATGGCGGTGGGGGCGGTATAGAAAATATTGACCTGATGCTTGTCGATCACCTGCCAGAAGCGGGAAGCGTCCGGATAGGTGGGAATGCCCTCGAACATCAAGGTGATACCGCCATTGGACAAAGGCCCATAGACGATGTAGCTGTGACCGGTGATCCAGCCCACATCGGCGGTACACCAATAAACATCCCCTTCGTGATAGTCGAAGATGTAACGATGGGTGATGGAGGCGTAGAGAATATAACCACCCGTGGTGTGCAGCACCCCTTTGGGCTTGCCGGTGGAACCGGAGGTGTAGAGGATGAACAACGGATCCTCGGCTTCCATGGGTTCAGCCGGGCAGACCGGATCGGCGGCGGCGATGGCGTCGTGATACCAGACATCCCGGGTCGGATCCATGGGAACATTGCCACCGGTCAGACGGACCGTGAAAACGGTGTGAACCGACGGGCATACCTTGACCGCCTCATCCACATTGACCCGCAACGGAATTTTCTTGGCACCGCGCACCCCTTCGTCGGCGGTGACCACCGCGCAACTGGTGGCATCCTGGATACGATCCTTGAGGGACTCCGGGGAAAAGCCGCCAAATACCACCGAATGGACCGCGCCGATGCGGGTACAAGCCAGCATGGCCACGGCGGCTTCGGGGATCATCGGCATATAAATGCAGACCCGATCACCCCTTTTGATATTGCGCGCCTTCATGGCGTTGGCGAAACGGCACACCTCTTCGTGCAACTGACGATAGGTGATTTTTTTTGAATTGTTGGGATCATCTCCTTCCCAGATGATGGCGGTCTGATCGCCCCGGGTCTCCAGGTGGCGATCCAGACAGTTGTAGGAGACATTGAGTTGGGCGCCATCGAACCAGCGGATATGGGCTTTGTTGAAATCCCAATCCATTACCGTGTCCCACTTCTTGAACCAGTGAATGAACTGATCCGCCTGCTCGGCCCAGAAACCTTCAGGATCCTGAATCGAACGGGCATACATAGCATCGTATTGTTCCCGGTTGATCAGTGCGTTGGAAGCGATCTGGGGGGGAACGGAATAGATTTTGTCACTGCTCATACCATTGTCTCCTTGTAACGTGCTTTGCTCGGATGGTGATTGTTGGAAGTTTCATTTCCTCGGTTACAACCGGCAGTGCAATTATGGAAAGATTATCATGATGCAATGCAACATAACCCTGTGGAAAAATATGATGCAATGCAACACAACCCCCTGGAATCCCCCGGGATCTCTAGGCTTTCCGTCTTGAATCCGCCAAGAAATGCACTCGTTCTGACCGCACAACGAGTATCCCGCCCTCACGGGACGAATTAATACGGGAAGATTATTGGCTTGTCAAAGTCAAATCGCGCACCCTCCTTTTCCTCCAATATAGAATATCACTTCTCAGGTTGGTAGAGACCGTCCATGGAACCACCATCAGGGAGCGCAACAGTCACTTCCCTTAATCAAGATTCCAAAAAAATTTCATGTTATTTCAAGGCAAGGTCGCAATCAGCGGCGCAGGCGACAAGGGAGTTCAGACGGAATTAATACATATTCTAAATGTAAAATACGGAAATAATGCAAAATTGGCAAACCATTCAGCATCCCCCCCTGGGATCGTCCGAACGGGTCATGAAGAAGACGGATGTGTCAACCACACCTGGAAGATGAAAAGCAGACAGGCGCTGTCGATCGACAGGCCCGGATCCCACGTACCGGCTCATTTCCACGGACTCCCCCTTTCCACGGAAAAAACATCATGAAAGCTGTAACCTACTCAAGACTCCATCAATGTCACGATCTCGACTGGATAGGCCCCTCTTCTTGCAGGCCCAGAAAATAATGCACGGCCAGACAGAGCATGCCCATTACCATAAAAATCAAACTGCCCCCAGCCGAGGGAGTCGTCTCCAGCACCGACTCATCCGGTTGGTCCGGATTGAAAGCGACCAGCACCTGTTTGCCCTCCGGATAGCGTTGCACCACCCGTTGGGCGAAATCCCGAAACAAAAACAGTTGATCACCGAGACCAAATTCGACACGATCGCTACGATAATTTTTCTTGTCAAAGGTGTAGCCGTACTCCACACGTGTCACATAAAAAAAACGCTCAAAACGCCCCGACAGCTTGCTTTTATCGACAACCAAGGCAGACTGGACGATGGTACCCTCGACGATCGGCCAGGATTTGCTCTCCAGGGAGCGATGCCAGGGATAATAACCACTGGTGATCAGAAAGCCCCCCATGACCAACAACAAAAAACGCAACAACATGATGATCCTGTTTTCCCGAACGGGTGGTGGAGCGAGGGGAGTGCGCTTTTGAAAGGAGTGTCCGGGAGGTGCTCCCGAAGGTCCATCATGGTCGTCGCCCATGAGAACCAGGGAGCGCCAGTCAACCAGATCGGTTCCACGAAATTGCTGCATGATCATGGGATGACTCCTTGGAAAAAAACGGCACGATCCACCACCCGTCCGGGATCCCGGCTAGGTCACGACGCTTTGTAGTCACTCCCGACATCGCGACGCTTGTGACCCGTATACAACTGTCTGGGACGACCGATGCCTTCGTCCGTACCGATCATTTCGTTCCACTGAGCGATCCAGCCCACGCAACGGGAGACCGCAAAAATCACGGTGAACATGTTGGTGGGAATGCCCATGGCGGAAAGAATCACACCCGAATAAAAGTCCACATTGGGATAAAGCTTCTTGCGGACAAAATACTCGTCTTCCAGGGCGATCTTTTCCAGTTCCAACGCGACATGGAACAACGGATCATCCCCATGACCCAATTCTTCGAGCACTTCCCTGGCCGTCTTGCGCAAGATGATCGCGCGGGGATCGTAATGCTTGTAAACCCGATGACCGAATCCCATCAACCGGAAGGGGTCATTGGGATCCTTGGCCCGTTTGATGAACTCGGGGATGCGCTCCACGCTGCCGATTTCGTTCAACATCTTCAGGACCGCCTCGTTGGCGCCACCGTGGGCCGGACCCCAAAGAGAACCGACACCCGCCGAAATCGCGGCAAAGGGATTGGCCTGGGAAGAACCGGCCAGTCTCACGGTGGAAGTGGAGGCGTTCTGCTCATGATCGGCGTGCAGGATCATGATCTGTTCCATGGCGCGGGCCAGGGTCGGGGAGACCTTGTATTCACCGCAGGGTGTGGCCAACATCATGTGCAGGAAGTTTTCGGCGTAACCCAGATCGTTGCGGGGATAGATGAATGGCTGCCCCATATAATACTTATAAGCCGCCGCCGCGATGGTCGGCATCTTGGCGATGATCCGGAAGGCCGAAACCAGACGATGACGGGGATTACGGATGTCCAGGGAGTCATGATAGAAGGCGGACAGGGCACCCACCACACCCACCACGATGGCCATGGGATGGGCGTCACGACGGAAACCACGATACATTTGCAGCAATTGTTCATGCATCATGGTATGGTTGAGAACAATCTTCCGGAATTCGGTACTTTCCTGGAGGGTAGGCAATTCGCCGTTGAGCAGCAGGTAACACACCTCCAGATGATCACATTTTTCCACCAACTGCTCCACCGGATAACCCCGATAAAGCAGAATGCCCTCTTCACCATCAATGAACGTAATCCGACTGCTGCATGACGCCGTGGAACGGAAACCGGGATCCAAGGTAAACAGACCCAATTCCTGGTACAAGCGGGAGATATCGAAGACATCCGGTCCCTCGGTGCCGTGCAGGATGGGAAATTCGGCTTCGCGATTGGTACGATTGTCACGAATGGTGATGGTATTTCTGGACATCAAGTCTCTCCTTCGTGGTGCCTTGGCGATCAAAATGGATGGAAGTTGGGCTTGATCCGGTTCCTTCATGAACCGGGAAAAAAAGAAATCATTCCGGACACTCTCCCAGACGGCTCAGTTCATGCACCCGGGAGACCAGACGCCTCCAGGCAAACGACGCCGGACCATCCGGACAGGCTTCATCAAGGGCCACGTGACCATGGACCCGGATCGGGATGCGGTGTTCATAGAGCAGATCCACCAGCACCACAAAACGCATGGCGGCATCGGCATCATCGGCGGTGAGTCCCGGCAGACCGGAGATGATGACCGCTTTCGCCTGGGAACAGAGATTCATGTATTCGGCCCGCCCCAGCATGGCGTTGCACAACGCCTCGAAGCCGAACCAGAACACGCCGTTTTCCAACCCCCGGACCGGCACCGTGGTGTGACGCAGCACAATGGACGACGGATGCGGCGCGGTACCGGTCATCTGGGCAAAACACGCCTCGGCGGAATGGGTCATGCCCTGACCCGCCTTTCCCGGAACCCGACGTCTCCAATCCACGCCATGAGCCAGTTCGCACACCTGGATGCGACTTTTCAGCCGTTCGATAAAGGGCAGCACGCTGGCACGATTGAAGCCATCCTGAAACAGATGATCCGGCGCCCAGTTGCTGGTGGCGCACAAGGTGACTCCACAATGGTGCAGAGCGGAAAGCAGACGCCCCAACAGCACCCCATCGGCGATGGTGGTGATATAAAACTCGTCGAAACACAACAGACGGGCCTCAGCCGAGATCAGGCTGGCCACGTACAGCACCAGATCGACGCGGCCCGGAGGCTTGGCCTGATGCAACCGATGGTGCAACTCTTCCATGAAAGGATGGAAATGGACCCGACGTTTTTCCGTGATCGGCACGCTGTCGAAGAGCCATTGCATCAACAAGGATTTGCCCCGTCCTACATCTCCGTGCAGATAGACCCCGCGTATATCCGGCAAATCCCCATCCACGCCGCGCCACACCTCCACGCCGCGCCAAACGACCCGCCGCACCGGCAACGCCACGGCCTGGGCCACCTGATCCATCAAAGGCAGGACCGCTTCTTGTACGGAATCCCTTTGAATCGATCCGCTTGCCAGCGCACGCTGCCAATGACGACTCGGCATGTCGCAGCCATTCCCGGCATCCAGATCGGTCGGTTTCTCTTCCCACGAAGACAACGCACGGGAAAATCCGGACATGTTGGCCACCCCCAGAGTTGACAATCCACACCGACAATCAAAAGATCGATCAAAAAAGGTCATTGACGGGAATCGGTACCCTTGTCGTGCAGGGTCACGGGAATTACAGCAACCCATCAAGCATCAGACACTGCTAATATCAAAAGAATCGAATATTAGAACAATCTGATAAATACTTTCTCAGAATCAGGATGCAATCGATGCTGGACTTCACCCAATCGCGGAGAGATGATACACGAAAGCCGTGGCGATCAGAAGCAGTTTATTGCGACGCAGCAATTTTTTTTCCCACTATCTCCGATACGGTTGGCATGATGATGACGCGCTCCATTATCGGAAATGAACCACCGGAACTCGCTGTGTTATAGAGTGAAAAAATTTTTGCGGTGCATCATAGTTCCTCTTGACTTTGTTCTCGCACCACTGCTAGGCTCAACACCCATCCAGACTTGATTGGATGCAAGATATCCCGTCCCTATTGTTCGTTGGATGGTGTCCATGCGCGGCGATCACGTAAGCAATGAAAAGACCGATCCTTCCCCAGATGAAAATGGGCAAGGAACCATTCACTATTCTGACGATCCACGGGATGCAGGTTGGGTCCGTCAGAACATTCCCTGTCAAACCGCGTGTCCGGCGGGCACCAATGTTCCGGCTTACATCCGGGCCATCGCGGACGGTCGGCACGGCGAGGCCTACGAGATCAACCGGGAGGCCAATGTACTACCCGGCGTCCTCGGACGGATCTGTTCGCGTCCTTGCGAGTCAGCCTGTCGCCATGGTTGGGCGGGCAACGGCGATCCGGTCGGAATCTGCAATCTCAAGCGTTCCGCCGCCGACATGAAGGATGCGCGTCATCGCATCACCGAACGGCTCTACGCCCCGACCGGCAAACGGGTCGCGGTGGTGGGTGCCGGTCCCGCCGGTGTGGCGGCGGCCTACGATCTCTCCCTGCTCGGCCACGATGTGGTGATCTTCGAGCGGGAAGAAAAACCGGGTGGCATGCTGCGCTATGGCATTCCGGAATTTCGTCTGCCCCGTCCACTGCTGGAAATCGAACTGCACAACGCCTTGCGCCTCGGGGTGCAACTGCGCACCGGGGTGACGGTGGGCGCGGGCAAAGGAGCGACACGGGTTTCGACCCTGCTGTCGGACTTCGACGCCGTGCTGCTGGCCACCGGATGCATGGCACCGGTCCATCTGCCGCTGCGGGGTCTGCCGGATGGCACCGACCTCTCCCAGCACTGCCAGGACGTGGAATACGGTCTGGGCTTTCTGGTGGATCTGCATCGGGGTCAAAACAAACGGGTGGGACGGCGGGTAGCCGTGGTCGGGGCCGGATTCACCGCCCTGGACTGCGCCCGGGTGGCCAAACGCCTCGGGGGGCAGGAGGTGACCATCCACCTGCGCACCAGTGAAGAATACATCCCGGTCACCAGCGAAGAACTGTTCGAGACCAAACGGGAAGGAATCCGCATCAAGGGTCTGCGCACGCCGGTGGCGTTGCGTACCGATGAAAACGGCCGACTGATCGGTGTGGAATTCGTTCAGAACCGTCTGGGTGGCTGGCGCGACAACGGTCGTCGTCTGGCCGCTCCCATCGAAGGATCCGAGTTCGTCGAAGACTGCGATACCCTGATCATCGCCATCGGTCAACGCACCGTGAACGATTTTCTGGACATGCGCGTGGAAGTGGGCCGCTCCGGCAATGTGCGGATCGCGGAAAACGGCATGACTTCGGTCCATGGACTGTTCGCCGCCGGGGATTATGTCCGGGGAGCGTCCACCGCCATCGAAGCCATTGGTCACGCCCGCCAGATGGCCGACAAGATCGACACTTGGCTGGTAGGACGGAAACGGCGTCGGGTGGTCAGCATGGAACCGGTCGCCGCACCCTTGAGACAGCCGGCCCATGATTTCATTCCCCGGCAGCACATGCCGACCATCCCCCTGCCCGAACGTCAACAACTGAACCGGGAAGTGGAGTGCGGCTACAACCAGAATCTGGCCTCCGAGGAGGCCAAACGGTGTTATCTGTGTGATCTGCGCTATCAGATCAATGTGGATCGCTGCATCTATTGCCGGGCCTGCATCGAAGTGGCGCCCCGCAACTGCATCAAACTGGTCCACAATGTGGAAATCCGCGAAGATGGCACCCATGGCCAACTCCAGGAAACCAAGGAGTGGCAAAAAGTGGCCGCCATCTGGATCGACAACAATGAATGCATCCGGTGCGGTGCCTGCTTCAAGGTCTGCCCCGTGGCCTGCATCTCCATAACCCGCAACCATTTCGTCACCGTGGATGGATGATGCCATGAACGCTTCCGCCTCCTTAGCAACGGCACCCCGCCGCTATGTGATCATCGGCAATGGCGTGGCCGGGAATCAGGCCGCCGAACTGCTCCGGGAACGGGACCCGGAGTGCCAGGTGACCATCATCACCAACAGTCGGTTGCTCTTTTACAACCGGTATCTGCTGCCCCAACTGTTCAAGGGCCACCAGAGTTGGCATGCCTTTCTGGCCAATCCGCCGGAATACTATGTCAAAAACCGCATCAAGGTGCTGCGGGACTGTCGTGTGGTCAGCGTGGACACCCGCAACAAACAGGTCAAACTGGCCCACAACGAGCCGGTCTCCTACGATGCCCTGCTGGTGGCCACCGGTGGACGGGGTCACCTGCCGGAAGAACTGGTGGAATGCCGCCATCTTTTCCACCACTTCGGCACCTACGAGGCGGCCCTGGCCACGCGCAAGGCCCTGCCCGAAAAGGGTACGGTGGTGATGCTCGGCGGTGACATGATCGGGCTGGATCTGGCCCGGACCCTGTTGTCCATCGAATGCCGGGTGATTCTCGTCACCCACGAATCCACCTTCTGGCCCCATCAGCTTTCCGCCAACGAGCGGAGCGATGCCCTGGCCACACTGGAAAAAATGGGCATCGAGCTGATCGATGGTGATGCCCGAGGCGGTGTCACCTCCGTCGAGGCGGGCGCGCCGGGACTGCCCAGCCGTCGGGTGATCTTCCGTCAAGGTGGCGATGTCTACGGTGATGTGGTGATGCCCTTTTATGGCCTGACTCCCTTGGTAGAGTTCATGGTGGGATCGGGTACGGATATCGAACGGGGCCTGCTGGTCAACACCGGTCTGCGCACCAGCGATCCCCATGTCTACGCCGCCGGAGACGTGTGCCAGATCTGGTCGGAACAAGACCACGCCTATCGTTTCTATTATGGTTACAAGAATGTCCGTGCCATGGGCGCGGTCGCCGCGATCAATATGACGGGGGGCCATGAACACTTTGCAACCACCCAGGAAGAGACGCTTGGCCGGGACGGCCAGGGCCACATCGACTCGCCCTTCTGGGCCTACGAGTGAGACCGCTTCCATGGACGCCCCCATCAACGCTCCCAGCGGGAGACCGGTCATGAACGCCACCGACATCCAAATCGCCATCTGCGGCTCTGCGGGCGACGGCACCATTGCCGCCGGCGACATTCTGCGCAATGCCGTAGCCGCAGCCGGCTACCGGGTGATCTGTTTTGATGTCTATCCTCCGGAGATCCGTGGTTTTGGCAAGTGTATCTCCCGGTTGCGCATCACCACGGAGCAATCCTACTCTCTCAAACGCCAATCCGATGTCCTGGTTTCCCTGGACGACAGCCATGCCATTCCCCACGCGGGAGAGGTACGGGACAATGGCGCGGTGATCTTTGAATCCCAATCCATCGCCCAGTGCGGCGAAGGGGAACACATGAGTGGTCATGTGTTGCCGGGACAGATCCCCTACGGCTTCCCCCTGCGCGAACTGGCTCAAAAGGCCACCGGCGGCGCCCGCTCCCGCAATTTGGTGGTGCTGGGTTACATCGCCGGTCTGCTGGGTCTGGCTCCGACCAGTTTTCAGCGCATCATCGAAAAGAAGTTCGCCAAGCAGGGTCCTGCCGTGGTGTCCCGCAATCAGGCGGGTTTCCAGGCGGGTTTCGACGCCGGCGCCGGCACCTTCAAGCTCGACGACGTGGCCTTCGGACCCTTTGAAAAACCGGCCTCCGCCGGCAAAGTGATCATGTTGAGCGGCAATGCCGCCGTGGTCCAAGGGTGTCTGGACGCGGAACTGGATACCTTCTTCGGTTATCCCATCACCCCGGCCACCACCATCATGGAACGGCTCGCCTCCGAACTGCCCAAGCGTGGTCGTCGTCTGTTGCAAACGGAATGCGAGATTTCAGCCATCGCCGCCACCATCGGCGCCGGATTCGCCGGATCCCGCACCGCCACCGCCACCTCGGGACCGGGTCTGGCCCTGATGGCCGAAATGCTGGGTCTGGCCACCATTACCGAAACCCCCTGCGTGGTATTCGTGTCGCAACGCGGTGGTCCGTCCACCGGCATGCCCACCAAAACCGAACAGTCGGACCTGAACGCCGCCCTTTACGGCTCCCCCGGGGATGCCCAACGCATCGTCATCGCCCCGACCAATGTCGAGGGGTGTTACCGCTGCGCCGGCAAAGCCTTTGAAATGGCGGAACGCTATCAAACCCCGGTGATCGTGCTGTTGGATCTGTATCTGTCCAACCGTTACGAAACCGTCACCTTGTCGGAATCCGGTTCTCCGTTCGTGCTGGACGCCAACAAGCCGTTGCGTCGTCTGGAACCGGGTGAGGCCTATCAACGCTACGCCCTCACCCCGGACGGGATCAGTCCCCGCGCCGTTCCCGGGGATGCCAACTGCATGCACGTGATCACCGGCCTGGAACACAACGAACTGGGCAGACCCAACGACAGCGCGGAAATGCACACGGCCATGAGCCGCAAGCGTCACGACAAGCTCCTCGGCGCCCTGGCACATCCGGATTTCACGGTGACCAAACGGTTCGGCGACACGGGCAAGGTCAAAGTCGGCATTCTGGCGTGGGGTTCCACCTTCGGCGAATGCCTGGAAGCCATGTTCATGGCTCAGGCCGAAGGAATCCGCTGCGCGGCCATGAAGGTGGTGATGCTCTCCCCCTTCCCGGAAAAGGCCATCTCTGCATTCATGGATGATTGCGACGCCGTGCTGGTTCCGGAGGTCAACTACGAAGGACAATTCGCCCAATTGGTGCAAGGTGTGCTCGCCCGACCCGTGGTTCGTTTGAGTCGGGTACCCAGCTCCCCCATGCCTGTGGAGTTGATCCTTGGAGAGATCCGGCGACTGTCTGGCGTCAACGCCTAGCCTCTCGCCCTTTAAGAACATTACGTGTCTGGAGATCTTGTCATGTCCATTCCCGCCATGCCGGTATTCGTTGATGTCAAGCTGCGCGAGGTGCAAGAGAGCGGACGGCTGGAGTATCGCTCCCGCTCTCTGCCCACCTGGTGTCCCGGATGCGGCTACTTCTCCATCGTGGAAGGGGTGACCCATGCCTGCAATGAAATGGGCATCTCTCGTGATCAATCCGTGGTGGTTTCGGGCATCGGTTGCGCCTCCCGGTTCCCGTTTTTCGTCAACCTCTATGGATTCCACACCCTGCACGGCCGGGTTCTGCCGGTGGCCACCGGCATCAAGACCGCCAACGACCGTCTGACCGTCATCGGCATCGGCGGCGACGGCGACGGCTTCGCCATCGGCGGGGGACACATCTCCCACGCGGCCAAGCGCAATGTGGATATCACCTATCTGCTGTTCGACAACGGCATCTATGGATTGACCAAGGGACAAACCTCGCCTCTTTCGGCGGTAGGTCTGCGCACCACCACCACCCCCTTTGAAAATCCCGAGCGCCCCTTGAACCCCCTGATGATGCTGCTTTCCTATGGAGCGAGCTGGGTGGGTCAGGCCTACGCGGGCCATCCGGACCACCTGCGGGAGATGATCACCCAGGCCGTCGCCCATCGAGGTTTCTCCTATCTCCACATCTTAAGCCCCTGCGTCACCTTTGACAAAACCAGCAAAACCTATGTCAATCTTGGACTCCAGGTGCGCAAACTGCCGGAAAATCACGATCCTTCCAACCTGATGGCCGCCATGCATCAGGCCCAGGATATGGATCATCCCGCATTGGGCCTGTATTATCAGCAATTCCGGCCCACCCTCGGGGATACGTTTGAACAGGTGAGCGCCAAGGCTGGCGGCCACAACACCTGATCAAAACCCGCCGCTTCGCGCCATGTCCCGTTCTGACGCGCAATGATTTAAGTATTTGATTTTCACCAACAGTGGAGAAAAATATTCATGAAAAGCCACGATCTGATTATCGTCGGTGCCGGGCTCTCCGGGATGCGTGCGGCCTTGGAAGGAGCCAAGGCGGGTCTTGATGTCGCGGTGGTGAGCAAAGTCCATCCCCTGCGCAGCCACTCCTGCGCCGCCCAGGGCGGCATCAACGCCGCCATCAATCCCAATGACAAATGGGAAGTTCACGCCTACGATACGGTCAAAGGATCGGATTTCATCGGTGACGAAGACGCCATCGATCTGATGTGCCGGGAAGCGCCGGGCATCATCCACGAAATGGACCGGATGGGCACCCCGTTTTCCCGCAACGACGACGGCGTCATCGCGCAACGTCCCTTTGGTGGTGCCAGCTTCGACCGCACCTGTTACGCCGCCGACCGCACCGGACAGGTGTTGCTGCACACCTTGTGGGAGCGTCTGGTCCATTCCGGCATTCATGTCTATGAAGAGTGCCACGTTTTCCGTCTGGTCCTGGCCTCCGACGGTCATGTGGCGGGACTGGTGGTGTACGACATCAAGACCGGTGAAATCTTCGGACTGCGGGGCAAGGGCATTCTGCTGGCCACCGGCGGTTATGGCCGGGTGTTTCTCTCTTCCACCAACGCCACCACCAATACCGGCGACGGCATGGCCTACGCCATGCGGGCCGGAGCGCCCTTGGCGGACCTGGAATTCGTCCAGTTCCACCCTACGGGCCTGAGAACTTCGGGCATTCTGATCACCGAAGGAGCCCGGGGCGAAGGCGGTTATCTGATCAATGCCGAAGGCGAACGGTTCATGGGTCGCTACGCGCCGAAAAAGTGGGAACTGGCCTCCCGAGACGTGGTTTCCCGGGCCGAACAGACCGAAATCCTCGAAGGACGCGGCACCAATGGGGCGATCTTCCTGGATCTGCGCCATCTGGGACGAGACAAGATCATCGACAAGCTGCCCCAGATCCGCCATCTGGCCCTGGACCTGGAAGGGGTGGATCCCATCGACGCCCCCATCCCGGTGCGTCCCACGGTCCACTACTCCATGGGCGGCATCCGCACCGACAAGTTCGGCGAGACTCCGGTCCCGGGTCTGTTCGCCGCGGGTGAGGCGGCCTGTGTTTCGGTTCACGGTGCCAACCGTCTGGGTGGCAACTCCCTGCTGGACACCATCGTCTTTGGCAAGATCACCGGTGAGCATGCCTGCAAATATGTGAAAAGCGCGCAATTGCGGGACTTCCCCACCAACGCCATCGCCGAAGAAAAAGATCGTATCCAGGAACTCAAAAGCCGTCCGAATCGGGGTCTGCGTCCCGCCATGCTCCATCACCAGATGGCCGAAGCCATGAACACCTATTGTGGTGTTTATCGGGAACCGGTCGGCATGACCACGCTGGCCGAGAAATTCCCCGGCTGGCGCCTGGATTACGAACGGATCCACCTGGATGACAAGTCCACCGTGTTCAACGTGGACCTGTTGCGTGCCGTGGAGTTGCGCAACCTGCTGGATCTGGGAGAAAGCATCGTCAAAGGCGCCCTGGCTCGTGAAGAGTCCCGGGGTGCCCACTTCCGCATCGACTTTCCCAACCGCGATGATGTCAATTGGCGCAAGCACACCCTCGCTTTCTGGGATGAAGGGGCCCAGGCGGTCCGGCTCGACCAGGAAGCGGTGCGCACGGTGGGCAATCCCGAATACGCCCCCATGGTGCGAACCTATTAATTTCATGCCATACGCGGGCATCCAAGGGAGACCATCATGACTTCACAGACCTATACCTTTCGCATCCAGCGCAACATGCCGGGCCAGGTGGGCACGGTGCAGTCCCACTGGCAGGAATACAAGGTGGAGGCGGAACCCAATACCACCATCCTGACCCTGTTGGAGACCATCAAGGGCGGCCAGGATGGCACCCTCACCTTTCGTCAATCCTGTCGTTCGGCCATTTGCGGCTCTTGCGCCATCAACATCGGCGGACGCACCCGTCTGGCCTGCAAAACCCATGTGGGCGCCGTGGCCAAAGACGGCGTGGTGGAAATTTCTCCCCAGAAGAATCAACCGGTTCTCCGGGATCTGGCCATCGATATCCGTCCGTTCTTCTCCCGCGTTCATGGCATCAAGCCCTATCTTCAGGATGGGCCGGAACGTGCCGGAAAAGTGACCAGCACTGCCTATGATCAGGTCAATCATGTCACCCAGTGCATCATGTGCGGTTGTTGTTATTCCGAATGCACCATGGCGGAAGTCAATCCGAAATTCATTGGTCCGGCGGCATTGGCCAAAGCATTCCGTTTTGTCTCCGATCCCCGGGAAGGACTCAAGACCGAACGGCTCCAGGATCTGGCCAGCCCCAACGGCATCTGGAGTTGCACCCGCTGCACCCTGTGCGTGGATGTCTGCCCCAAGGAGGTGGCCCCCATGGAGGCCATCGTCAAGCTGCGCACCCGGGGTCTGAACAAAGGCATCAACACGTCCGCCGGCGCCAAACATGCGCTGGCCTTCCACACGGATATCAAACAAACCGGGCAGCTCAACGAATTCACCCTGATGATGCGTACCTTGGGCATTGTCGGCTCCCTGATGGAGACCGGCATGGCGATCCATCTGGCCAAAAAAGGCAAAATCCCCTCTCCGTTCCCGCACAGCGTGACCGGAGTTGATGAACTGCGCCGCATGTACGAATCCCTGGAGCGCTCCCCCATCGACGTGGAAACCAAGGCCAAGGAAGCCGTGCCCGAATGAACACAAGCCGTCACATCCGTCCAATGAGGAGATTGTCATGACTTTGGAGTATGCCTACTATCCCGGTTGCGCGGCCAAACAGATTCAACGCGAGGCCGATTGGGCGGCCCGTGCGGTGTGTCAGGAGCTGGGCATCGGGTTGCTTGCCATGCCACGGGCTTCGTGCTGCGGTGCCGTCAGCCTGCGTGAGACCAAACCCGCGTTCGCCCTGGCGGTCGCGGCGCGCATCCTTTCCGAGGCCGAAGCCATGGGCAAGGATCTGGTCACGATTTGCAACACCTGCCTGCAAACCCTGACCCATGCCAACTATCGCCTGAGCAACGAGCCGGAACTGCTGGAAAAAATCAATGCCGTGCTCGCGGAATCCGGTGTACGTCCCTATGGTGGCACCATCAAGGTGCGTCACCTGCTGTGGGTGGTGACCGATCTGGTGGACAGCCGTACCCTGAAAGCCAAAATCACCCATCCTCTGAAAGGACTGCGTGTGGCCGCTTTTCTGGGTTGCCACTCCATCCGTCCCGAAGAGATCTTCAACCATGCATCCAACACCAACGAAGGCCCCCATCTGGAACGGCTGATCCAGCTCATGGGCGGTGTGGCGGTGGATTATGTGGGCAAGGATCGCTGCTGCGGTTTTCACGTCATGCTGTCGGACAAGCATGAAGTCCATACCATGGCGGCCAAAAACTGTCTCAGCGCCAAGGATGCCGGCGCCCAGGTGATGATCACCCCCTGCACCCTGTGCGACATGATCATGGGTTCGGTCCAACCCATCGCGGAAAAAACCGTGCAGCGCACCATCAATCTGCCGGAGATGAACTTTGCCCAGCTGCTGGGCCTGACCATGGGCATCTCCAAGGAGCGGCTCGGCATTTCCCGTCTGCATATCGATCCCGTGCCTGTGTTGTCTTCAATCGGTTTGGCATGAATCTTTCATAAGTCGTGGTCAAGGGCCAACGTTCCACCCGGTCCTTGACCACGATTGCCACCGATGGAGTATTCACCCCCGTGAGCTACAATCCAACCCACTTCACCCATCTGCTTTCCCCCCGTTCCATGGCCATCGTCGGCGCCTCGCGCCACGCGGAAAAACTGGGCCATACCATTCTGAGCAATGCCCTTTCCGGCGGATTTCCCGGTCCGATCCACATCGTCAATCCCCACGGAGGGGAACTGCTGGGTCGCCCGGTGACCACCTCTCTTTCCGCCTGCCCCCGGGGGGTGGAACTGGTAATTCTGGCGATTCCGGCGCTGGTCCTGGTGGAACAGGCCAGAATCGCCCTGGCACGGGGATGTCAGGCGCTGGTGGTGCTGTCGGACGGTTTTGGCGATCTGGACGCGGAAGGCGCCAAGCGGGAAGACACTCTGGCCAAGCTGTGCCGGGAACGGGATGTCCCGCTGTTGGGGCCCAACTCCCTGGGCTTGATCAATCGCCACCATGGTTTGAATGCCTCCTTGACCGTGGCCTATCCCCCGGTAGGCGGCATTGCCCTGCTGACCCAATCCGGCGCCATCGCCGCGGCCGCCATGGACTGGATGGCCGCCCACAATCTCGGGTTGTCCAAGATGATCAGTCCGGGCAACGAGGCCGGCGTGACCATGGCGCAATGCATGTCCCATCTGGCCCATGATCCCGACACCTCGGTGATCGCCTGCCATCTGGAACGGATCACGGACGGAGCCGGTTTCCTGCGGGCCGCCACCGAGGCTTCCCGGGGCAAACCCGTGGTGCTGCTGCTGGGAGGCAGCAGCGAATGGCGCAACCATGCCCCCCACGACCCGGAAGAAAGCCTGCCGGATGGCCCGGCGATCTTCGGCGCGGCTTGTGATCGCACCGGTATCATTCAGGCTCATGATTTCCAGGGATGGCTCGACGCCCTGATGGCCTTGAGTCTGGCCCCGGTTCCCCAGGGGGAACGGGTGGCCGTGATCACCAACGGGGTGGGACCGGGATTGCTGACCGCCGATCTGCTGGCGCGCCAAGGGTTTCACTCTGTCGGACTGGCGACGGCCCTGGCCGCTCCCCTCAAGCCCATGCTGCCCAATTGCGCCAATTTGCGCGGACCGTTGGATCTGTGTGGTGTGGCCCAGCCCCATCACTACCAAGCCACCTTGCAAGCCATCGAACAAGACGACCAGATTCACGCCACCATCGCGGCCATCACCCCCCAACCGCTGACCCGACCGGTGGCCATCGCCCAGGCCTTGCTGGCGGATGGTCCCCCGAAAAAAACCCTGCTCACGGTCATCATGGGGGGTGCCCGCGCCCGTCCCGGCCGGGAAGAGCTGGAAAACATGAATGCCCCCTGCTATCCCACCCCGGAACGGGCCGCGGCGGCCCTGGGAGCTTTGTATCAGTACGGCCAGTGGCGACGACGGGGACCACGCATTCTCGGACAGTTCACGGTCAACCGCAGCCGGGTACGCCGTTTGATCCAGCGTCATCACGTTCTGGGCACGGCGCGACTTTCGGATCTGGCGGCCAAGGAGATTCTGTTTCCCTACGGCATCGTCATCCCCGAAGGCGAAATCGCCACCACCCTCAACGAAACGCTGGAAATTGCCGAACGGCTGGGCTATCCAGTGGCGCTGCATTTGATTTCTCCGGAAATTCATCTGGCGGGCGGCATGGAGACCCGACATGTGGATCTGCCCGATCCCCGTGCCTTGCGGGATGGCTTTGACCTGCTCACCCTGCGTTTTGCCAGACAGGTGCCGGAAGGCCGCATGGAAGGGGTGTTCGTGGAAAAAACCATGGCCCATGGGCGTCCGGTCCGCATGGGCATGATACGCGATCCCCAATTCGGTCCTTTGCTCCACGTCGGCGGCACGGAACCCACCTCCCAGGAAGAGACGGTCTGTCAACTGGCCCCCGTCACCGCCGACGAGGCCATGGCCATGCTGCGGGCCGGATGCCGTCAACAAAAGATTCACAATCTCTGCGCCGAAATGAACGAAAATGAACTGCTCGGCGTGGGAGAGGTGCTGCAACGTATCAGTCAACTGGCCACCGACTTCCCGGAGATCCGCCGCATCGACATCAATCCCTTGATCATCCGCCGGGCCGGATTGCCTCCGGTGGCCACCGAATGCGCCTTGCATCTGAAACCCGAGGATTCATCCACGCCATGAACCATCCCGTGTCCACCCAGGATTCCCAATGGACCACGCACTACGCCAAGATGGTCACCAGCGCCACCGAGGCGGTACGCCGGATCAAACCAGGCCAACGGGTCTTTCTGGCCACCGGCGCCGGAATACCCCGGGCCTTGGTGCGCGCCATGATCCTGGAACAGTCCAGACTCGCCGACATCGAGATTGTCCTGGTGTTCGTGGCCGGTGAAGCCCCCTTCGCGGTCAAGGAGCTGGCCGACACCTTCACCCTGAACACCTTCTTTGTCGCCGACAATGTGCGGGGCATGGTGCAATCCGGACTGGCGGACTACACCCCGATTCTCATGTCGGACATTCCCCGGCTTTTTTCCAGCGGACAGATGCCCCTGGACGTAGCCATGATCCAGGTCACCCCCCCGGATATGGAAGGGGAGGTCAATCTGGGAATCGCCGTGGATGTGATCCGTTGTGCCACGGAAAACGCCGGACTGGTCATGGCCCAGGTCAATCCATCCATGCCCAGAACCTTGGGGGATTCCAACCTGTCGATTTGGGATCTGGATCTGCTGATCCCGGAAGAAGAACCCCTGCACGAACTCATTCTCCCTGCCCCGGACGAAACCATCGAACGTATTGGCCGTCACATCGCCGCATTGGTCCCGGATGGGGCCACCATCCAGATGGGACTTGGCCGGGTGGCCCAGTTGACGATCAAATATCTGACCGGGAAAAAGAATCTTTATATTCACACCGAAATGATCTCCGATACGGTCCTGGATCTGATCGCCGCCGGCGCCATCACTCCCCAGGACAAAACCACCGACGCCGGCCCGGTGGTCACCAGTTTCGCCATGGGCAGTCGCAAACTCTACGACGCGGTGCATGACTCACCCCTCTTTTCATTTCGCCGCACCGAATATGTCAACGATGTGCGCACCATCGCCCGGCAACAACGGATGGTGGCCATCAATGGCGCGCTTCAGGTGGATCTCACCGGTCAGGTGTGCGTGGACTCCCTGGGATCGCAATTTTATTCCGGCATGGGGGGAATTCTCGATTTCAACAGCGGCGCCTCCACGGCGGCGGAAGGACGTTCCATCATCGCGCTGCCCTCCACGGCCCGCAAAGGCAAACAGACCCGCATCGTCTCCCGTTTGACTCCAGGCGCCGGGGTGGCCTTGAACCGGGGTGTGGTTCACTACGTAGTGAGCGAATATGGCGTGGCCTATCTGTTCGGCAAGACCATTCAGGAGCGGGCCCTGGCCCTGATCGGCATCGCCCATCCGGACTACCGGTTGCGACTGCTCAAACGGGCGGTCAAACTGGGTTACGTGCGCCCGGAAATCGGCGACGTGGATGGCCAAACCCTGGTGGGTGGACGGGAACTGCGTACCTCGATGCTGTTGGACAATGGCCAGTTGATCACCTTCCGCTCCTCCCGTCCCACGGACTGGAAAGCGGTGAAGAAAATGCTCTATTCCCTGTCCGAAGGCACGGTCTATCGCCGCTTCATGAGCCATGTCAAACGGTTTCCCTTCAACCGTCTGAAAAATTTCACCTTCATCGACCAGCGCCGGGACGTGGTGGTGGTGGGAGTGATCGCCGACGGCCAGGATGAATGGGTGGTGGCCATTGGCGGCTACAATGTCGAGAACGGCGCCGCCAACCGGGCCGAAGCGGCCTTTTTGGTACGGGACGAATGGCAAGGACAGGGCATTGGCACCTTCATGATGCGCCATCTGGCCAACATGGCCCGCAATGTCGGTCTGGCCGGACTCACCGCCGAAACCCTCATGGACAACCGCCCCATGCAGGCCGTCCTGGAAAAGTGCGGATTCGCAATCCACACCCGCATCGATGGTCAAACGGTCCATTTCGACATCGACTTCTGATTTGCAAACGCTCACTCCCGTGAAAATGGATGGCGAATCCATTTTTTTGTTGCGCAACCGTTCCCTTGTTGTGGAATTCGGCTATGCTGTTAAAGGGATTCAGTGCGAAAAACGGGCACCCGTGTCGCGCAACAAAAAAATACCAGATCAGTCATAGCGAACCATGAACATCACCCAAAGAATCTTCCTCGGTTTTCTCGTTCCCCTGCTCATGCTGCTGATTCTGGGCGTGTGGGGAATCGTGGTCAGTGGACAGGTGATCCACCAAACCAGACAGGCCCATGAAATCGGTTTCAATCTGGCGATGCAAGCCAAAGAAATGGAACTGCATGTGGTCCAGGTGCAACAATGGCTCACCGACATTTCGGCGACCCGGGGCAAGCCCGGCTTTGACGACGGCTTCACCAAGGCCGAAGAGCATGCCCGCGGTTTCATGGAAAGTCGGGATATTTTCATGCGCCATGCCCGCCAGTCGGAAAACACCGCGCAGATCCAGGAACTGGAAACCCTCGCCCAACGGTTCCAGAATTTTTACGCCATGGGCCGCAAAATGGCCCAGGCCTATATCGATGGCGGTCCGGACAAGGGCAACGCCATGATGAAGGATTTCGACGAACAGGCCGAAGCCTTCACGACCGTACTGGAACCCTTCCTGGCCAAACAGATCGGCGTCGCGGAAGAAAATCTCTCTTCGGTGCGGGAAAGGCTCGCCTTTCTGCGTGGCGGGATCCTGATCCTGCTGCTGATTGCCATGGCCACGGTGGGGGTGCTTGGTTGGAAAATTGGCCGCTTCCTGACCCAACCGATCCACGAAATGGTCAACGTCATGGAGCAGGTGGGCAACGGGGATCTGACCATCCAGGCCTGCCAGGATAAGCGCAAAGACGAACTGGGTCTGATCAATGGCCACATCAACCGACTGGTGCGCATTTTCAGCGACAACATCCGTCAGATCAACCTGCAAGCCGCCAACATCACCGCATTCGTGTCGGAAATTCTGACCCTGCGCCGCAGCATCAGCAGCAGCAGCCAGGATCTGGATACCATCGCCCGGGCGGTGGTCTCTCAAAACCACGAACTGCGGGGTGAAATCGTCCAGATCAAAGAGAACGTGGACCAATCGGTGGTCAATCTGGGAGCCTTGCACGACGCCGCCTGCCATGTCACGGAAGGGATCAACACCATTGCCAGCGCCACGGAACAGGCCAATGCCAGTGTCTCCTCCATGGCCAACTCGGCGCAACGGATGCTAGGCAACATCGAAACCGTACACGATCAACTCACCGAGGTCCACGACGCCATCGCCAGTGTGGCCAATTCCGCCGAACAGATGAAACTCTCCCTGGATGAAGTGAGAAGCCGGTGTCTGGCGGCGGTCCAGGAGTCGGAAACCGCCCGGGACCGGGCCAGCGAAGCCGAAGAGGTGATGGAAAAACTCTCCCACTCGGCCCACGAGATCGGCGCGGTGGTGGAGATCATCAACCACATCACCGAACAGACCTTCATGCTGGCCCTCAACGCGGCCATCGAGGCGGCGGGGGCCGGGGATGCGGGCAAGGGATTTGCCGTGGTGGCCAATGAAGTCAAGGAACTGGCCCGTCAAACCGCCGAAGCCACCTTGCTGATCCAGGGACAAATCGAGGCCATCCGGGACCAAACCCAGGAAGCCAAAGAAAAAACCGACATCATCCACGACGCCGTGGAGCGCATCAGCAACGCCAACGCGGCCATCAACCATTCGGTCACCGCCCAGAGTCAGGCCACGGATCAAATCGTGCTGGCCACCGGCAAAGTGGCTCAGGCCACCGCCGAGGTGAACAACGGCGCCGAAGAGTTGCAAATGTCGGCCACCGACGTGGTGCGGGCCGCCGAACAGGCGGCTCTGGGCAGTCAGGAGATCGCCTCCTCCGCCGAACGGATCGCGCTTTCCGCCCAGGAGATGGAAGATCGCACCCGTTCCACGGTGGAATCAGCCCAGGCGATCCAGCAGGCCGCCGAACGCACCGATCGACTCGCCGACCAAGTGCGGGAAAAGGCCGATAACTCCTTGCGGGTGGTGGAGACCATGCACGGCATCGTCACCCATTTCCAGGCCATGGGAGATGTGGTCGGCGGCATCAGCGAAGAGCTTTATTCGGCCCAGGCGCGCATGGATGTGGGACCGGAACCCTTCAACATCCGCCGCATCAAGGAAGCGGTCCTGCAACTCATGTATCGCCTCAACCTAGCCATCTCCACCCATGACGCCACCCAGGCCGAAGAGATCGCCGATCCGGCTCAATGCCCGGTGGATCAATGGTTGCATGACCAGGTCAAGGGCCTCTACGGGGATTTGCCTTTGTACGCCAAGATGGAGGCGTCCCACAAACAATTACATGACACTTCCCTCGAAATTCTGCGTCTGATCCGCGAAAATCAAACCGTGGCCATCCACGATGCCATGGTATTCTTCCATGAATTGCGTCAGGTGTTCTTCGAGCAGTTGAACCAGCTCTATCTGGGCGGAACCGATGACCAGAACTCGAAAATCCCCCTGATTCAATGGAGAAAGAGTCTTTCCGTGGGGGTATCCGCCTTTGATATGGATCACCGCAAGTTGATCGAGTTAATCAACCAACTCCACTCCGCCATGGAACAGAAACAAGGCAGTCAGGCGCTGAACCACATTCTGGACGAGTTGATCAACTACGCCACCACCCACTTCACCCGCGAAGAACGACTGCTGGCCGAACACGGTTACGGCGGCCTGGAGGCCCAACGCCAACAGCATACCAAATTCCTCCAATATATCCGGGAACAACACAGCGCCCTCACTGGCGGCGACTCCTTCGCCCTGGCGGCGGAACTGCTGAAATTCCTCAAGGATTGGCTGTTGCAACACATCCTCAAACACGACATGGGCTACAAAGCCTTCCTGCAAGACAAGGGCGTGCAATGAATCCGGATTCGCAACAGGGGGGAACGGAACAGGCCGGACGCCGCATGACGTTTCGCTTCCCCCTGGATGTGGCGTGCGACCCGACCCTATGACCCAAGCCTTGCTTTGGACCAGGACGACAGATTTTCCATCCGGGTCGGCATTCGCGGTGCAATCGATCCATGAAGAAGAACTTCCATTATTCACACCTTTCCAGTCGAGTGCCAATCCATCCCAAAGGTCAATGGTTGGACAGCATCCATGACTATCTGGCCGTTTGGATCTACGGAACCATCGGGATGATTCTGATACTGGCATTGTTTGTCATCATCAGGCAACAACTGATCAGCAACAAGGAAATCGAGATCCATTGGATCTCACAAAACCGCCAACGCACGTTGAACATGGTGATTGAAAACCACCTGCAAACCATTACCGACATCGGCGGATTGCTGAATCTGGTCGAGGATGTCAACGCAGAAACCCTGTCACGCCTCGCACGTCCCCTGCTGCAAAAGCATCCTGGTATTCGTGCGCTCCATTGGGTTCCCCTGGTATTGGACGCAGAGCGAAACCAGTGGGAAGAGACGTGGCGCCACACCAATCCGGCCATGGAAATCAAGGAACGCACACCGGATGGCAATTTCATCCGGGCCAAACAACGCGACCGCTACTATCCCATCGCCCAGACTTTCCCGAGCGACGCGGAAGTCAACAATCCGGGAATGGATCTCTTCACCGACAGGAAACTCTCCGAAACCTTTCAACGGGCCGAAAGCAACAATCGAATCGCCATCAGCGACCGTCTGCCATTCTTGCACACACAGACCGACCAGCAATCGGAAATTGCGGTCATTCTGCCACTGGACCCGCACAAAGAGAGTGTACGCACCAGAAAAACCGCCAAGAAACAACAACCGACCAGCTTTCTTGTGGCCATCTTGCGCATCGACATCCTGACAAATACCGCCACCGACCTGCTGGAACCCCGAGGCATCGAGTTCCTGATTCAAGACGAATCCGCCAGGACAGAAGACAAATTTCTAGCCTTTTATACCAGTCGTTTGAACCAGCATCTTCCGTTTTCCCCGGAAACGAGAACTCAATGGAACAATCCCGCACTGTCACGAATCGTGTTCACGTTCCCTGTAGCGGACCGCCTATGGTCCATGACCTGCGCTGCCACAAACCAGTTCCGCAGCACGGAAGCCTTTCAGAACGCCCACTGGTTCACCTTGATGGGAGGATTGGTCTTCATCCTGCTGACCACTTACCATCTCAGTCAAACCAAACGACAAATCCTGCAACGGATCCAGATCGAACAGACCCTGCGTGAACGCGAGGAACTCTTCCGACAGATGACCGAAACCGTGGACGAGGTGTTCTGGGCCATGGATCCCAAAGGGATCAGATTCACCTACATCAGCCCGACTCTCACCCGCATCAGTTCACCCTACGAAAAAAAAAGCCATCAATTTCTTTCCGAATTCATCCAGCTTATTCATCCGGAAGATCAACATCTGTTTCTGGATGCATTTCATTCCTCGCGCATGACCAAGAACAATTTTTCCGTGATTATGCGTATAAAGCTCGACACTCGCCATTATGGTTGGATACGCAGTTGCGGTTTTCCGGTCCTGGATAACGTCGGTCAGATCATCCGCATTGTCGGCTATTATGAGGACATCACCGACCGGAAACTGGCCGAGGATGCCCTGCGCGCCTCGGAAGAGAAACTGCGCACCCTATTCAAACACTCACCGGATATCATTCTCATTGTGGACCGCACCGGACAGATCTTGTTGGGAAACCGTTCCATGCCCAGCATCACGAGCGGATACATCTGCGATGTGCTTTCCGAAATGCAAGTACCCGCATCCATCCAGGAAAAATACCGTCAAGCCATGGGGGATGTGTTTGGCACCGGAAACATCCAAAGTTTCCAGTTGGTCACCCATCTCGCCCAATGGTGGGAAATCCGCATGGCACCAATCCTTTCTAATGGACAAACGGTGGCGGTGATGACTATCATCACCGACATCACGGAAAATCGTAAACTGCAACACAGCGCCATAGAAAACGCCCGACTGGCCTCCATTGGTGTCTTGGCCGCCGGAGTCGCTCATGAGATCAACAATCCCAATCAGGCCATTCTGAGCAACGCCTCCCTGTTCAAGCGCATCTGGCAGGATGCGGATCTGATTCTCCAGGATTATTGCGAAGAAAACGGTGACTTTTCTCTTGGCGGCCTCTCGTTTGCAAATTCGCGGCAATCGATTGCCCAGGGATTGTCGGATACGATCCAAAATGCCAGAAGAATCAAAAATATGGTTGACAATCTGAAATTTTTCAGCAAAAGAGATTCCGGACAACTTGACGACATCATCGACATCCACAAACTCTTTCAAGCGATTCGCTCCATTCTGGATGTCAAGATCCGGCACTACACCCATCATTTCAACTGCGACATTCCCGAGAATCTTCCCAGAATCAAAGGAAATTTTCAACAACTGGAACAGGTATTCGTCAATATCATCATGAATGCTCTCGAATCCCTGCCCACCCAGGATCAAAAGGTTCACATCTCTGCCACTCAGAATCTCCAGAAGAATTGTCTGGAAATCAGAATTATGGATCAAGGAAAAGGGATATCAGCCGAGGATTCAGAGCACATACTGGAACCGTTCTTCACGACAAAGGAGAAATCCGGTGGTACCGGACTTGGTCTTTCGATTTCTCATTCCATCATAGAACACCACCATGGAGAATTGACCATTGTTTCGCATCCAGAAGAAGGAACAACCGTGACGGTCTCCATTCCAGTTTTATCCTGACCCTGCACAAAGGCATACGCATGAAAAAAGCACCCACATTCTCTCAACTTCCTGTCGTCGTTGTCGATGATGAAATCTCCGTGCTGCACAGCACCCAGATCATCTTATCCAGCGCGGGAATCAAGCACATCGAAATACTGGATAACAGCCAGGAAGTCATGCCTTTTCTGGCGGCGAACCCGGCAAGCGTCATCATTCTCGACTTGTTCATGCCCTATATTTCCGGCTCACAACTTCTCACGGAAATCACCCATACCTATCCCGGGCTGCCAGTCCTGGTCATGACATGTGCCCAGGATGTGGATACCGCTGTCAACAGCATGAGGGAAGGCGCCTTCGATTATCTCGTCAAGCCTGTGGAAGAGAGCCGTTTGATTTCCAGTGTCAAACGGGCACGCGAACTCTGTTCTTTGCGTTGGCAACTGGGAACGCTCAAGCACTGCCTGCTCCACGACGACCTCCCCCATGGAGAGGTTTTTTCTTCCATCATTACCCGGAGTCGCCGATTCCGCTCCATATTCCAATACGTCGAGGCCATAGCCCCCTCTCCGGAACCGGTGCTGATCTACGGGGAAACAGGTGCAGGAAAAGAAAAGTTTGCCCAAATCATCCATGCGTTAAGCGGATTGTCCGGAGAATTTGTTCAAGTCAACGTGGCCGGACTCGACGACACGCTGTTCTCGGATACCCTATTTGGCCACAAAAAGGGCGCTTTTACTGGCGCGGACAGAAACCGGGAGGGTCTGGTCACCAAAGCGGTCGGCGGAACCTTATTCCTGGATGAAATCGGCGATATGAGCATGGCCTCTCAGATCAAATTGCTCCGACTGCTCCAGGAACGCAAATATTATCCCCTGGGGTCTGATATCGCCAAAAACAGCGATGTTCGTATCCTGTGCGCCACCAATCGTCCCCTCGAACAGATCATGAACAAGCAACTCTTCCGCAGTGATCTGTATTTCCGACTCTCGGTGCATCGCATCGAGATTCCGCCATTGCGCCATCACAAAGAAGATATTCCGGATCTGGTCAACCATTTCATTGAAGAGGCCTCCCGCTCCATGGACCGATCCACGACGCCCACGCCACCCCAGGAACTCTTTACCCTGCTTGCCAATTACTCTTTTCCCGGAAACGTTCGCGAACTGCGCGCCATGGTCTATGATGCAGTCACTCTGCATCGCGGAGGCGCCGTGCTTTCCATGGACAGTTTCAAACAGACCATCTCCAAACGCATGGCCGGACCCAATCTGAACGACGACAGCCCGCCGGACGGCAACATCCCGGAACCGCTGATCCAGATTCCAGGACGCTTTCCTTCCCTGAAGGAAGCAGAACGTGTCCTGGTGGACGAAGCGCTGCACCGTTCCCAGGGCAATCAGGGCATTGCCGCCACCCTGTTGGGCATTTCCCGCCCGGCCTTGAATCGACGGATCAATCATCCGGGCGAAACGGAGGCCGCCGGGTGAGATCGATTCCCTGGAAAATCGGGGCACCATCAATGGAAACCCACAGACCGGATCCGTGTCCGATAACAAACAGTGACCGAATTCGGACACTATAGACAACATCATGTTATATATAGAATTTTTCAGTTAAATGCGGGCAAATCCCGTCATATGCGTTCGTTTTGTTACACCCTTATATCCACCATGAGCCATCCGTATCCACCTTGTAACATTCTGTCACAAAAGACATTTCCTCTAAAGAATCCATTGGTATGTCAATTGCGCTTTTCAGGACTAAGGCGCCCAGATGGCGCGACGCTTGGAACTGGCTAGTGAAATACTAACGTATTCAAGAGGATCAAAAGAATGAATCCATCGATTTTCCTGTTCCACCACAACCAGTCGAACGTTTCCCACGGCCCCGCATCTTTTAATCCGAGAAATCAACGCCACGATTTCACCAACCGGATTGCTGACTTCACACACAAGCCCCGTCAGATCCCAGCCCGGTTGACCGCCACTTTTCTTCAACATTCCTATTAGAAAAACCTGCCCCAGGAACTCTGAGCGATCACGCTGCCATTCGCCACAAAAAATCGCTCTAGCCTGTTTTATCCTTCAGGTCAACAAACACGAAACCCGAACGGCTGGGACCATCTATAGGAAAACCAGTCAATCAATCTTTGTTGCGTCCTAAAACCACGCAATCCACCAACTATTGAAACCGTGAGCAACCAATACTATGGCCAATATTTCATCACTGACCCTCGCCATAAACTTCGCCCTAGCCGTCGCTTCCGGATTGGCTATCGGCGTGGAAAGACAAATCAGCAACCTGAACAAAGATAAACGCTTTGGTCTGCGTGACTATGTTCTGGTTGCGGTGCTGGCATTCATTTCGAGCCTTTTCTATGAAGCCACCCCGCTGGCCTGGATTGTCGCCTTCTTCGCCGTCGTTCTCTACTCCTTGATTCCTTTCATCTTCGAGAATATCGGAGCCACGGCGGGAACCCATGGCATGACCAGCATGTTGGCCATGCCCGTCACCTTTGCCATCGCCAGTCTTCCCAACCTCAACGCCCAGTTCTGGATCATCGCGACGATCATCTTCGTGGTGCTGCTCATTCTAAACCTCAAGGAAAAATTCCACACCTTCGGCTACTCGATCACCCATCGGGAAATCAGTGACTTTGCCATTCTCATCGGTCTGGCCATCACCATCACGCCCTTCATTCCCACGGATGCCCGCATCCCGATCCCCATCGTCAGCCTGATCAACGACAGCTACAAAGTTCACTACAACTACATCAATGTGAACATGCTGTGGAAAGTGGTCATCATGGTCAGCCTGATGAGCTTCGTGGCCCACTTCATCACCAAATACATCAAGGGACGTAACGCCCTGGTGCTGGCCACCTTCTTCGGCGGTCTGGTCTCCTCTCTCGCCACCATTGTCCTGCTGTTGAGAGACCGGCAAGAAGGCGCGGAAGGTAGTGAAGCGCCTCCCCTCACCAGCCAGGAAATCTTTCTGGGCTTTGTGGCGGCCAACACTGGATCCATCGTCAAGGATGTGGTCGTGTTGAGAATGGTCGTGGGAGAGGTGCTTTTCTCTCAATTCGTGTTGCCGGTGGTTTCAGCACTGGTGATGTTCTTCTCCATCAGCGCCTACTCCTTTTCTTCCCAAAGCATGTCCAGCGGTGAAAGTCAGGAGATCAAAATTACAGACCGTCCCCTGCCGCTGAACTTTGTGTTCAAGTTTTCGAGCATCTTTGCCATCCTCATCATTATCATGAACATGGTGACCTATTATCTTGGCAATGGCGCCACGGTCGTTGCCTCGTTCATGTCCGGCATCATCAGCTCGGCAGCGGCCATCGGTTCTGTGGGAACCTCCATGTTGCAAGAAGGTGGCATCTCCGGATGGGTGGCGGGTCTGAGCATCCTGGCGGCACTGCTTGGCAGCATCTGCGCCAAATATGTGGTCATCGCCAAAAAACTGGGCCTCAAGAACAGCCTCCACTTTATGCTCCCCATCCTGGCCTTGACCGTGGTCGGCTTGAGCACCACCTGGATTGCCTTTCACAGCTCTCCGTAACCTGTCACCCTGACCGCACGCACAAAAACCACACGGGCAAATGGCGCTTCAGCCATCATCGCAGATTTCAAGCGCCATTTGCCCCGGTTCACCCCCTTCCGCATTCGGGATGATCCTGGAGCAATCACCACCACAAGACTGGTCAAGCCTCCCGGTGTGGACTATACTGGAACGATCGGTCCAAAATCTCTTCGCTCAAGGTTATCCCGCCATGCAACCGGCCCCATTCCGATCCGTGCCGTTGTGGATCCCGCTCGTCGCGCTGACCGTTTTTTCCGCCTGCTCCCCGGAAAAAACCGAAACCAAAGGAACCCAGGCCCCCCCGCCGGTTCCGGTCGTGGTGGCACCGGTAACGCAAAAAAATGTACCTCTGACCCTTCAGGCCATGGGCAGCGCGGAAACCTGTCACGCGGTGGCGATCAAGGCCAGAGTGGATGGAGAACTGCTCAAATCCCATATCACCGATGGTCAGGAGGTACAACAGGGTCAACTCCTCTTCGACCTTGACGATCGCCCCTACCAGTACCGCCTGAAACAACTCAAAGCCAACCTGGATCGGGATCTCGCCCTGCTGGAAAACGCCCGTACCAAAGAACAGCGTCAGGTGGTACTCAACAAGCAAAACATCGCTTCGGAAGAGACTCTCTCCGCGCTGGTTTCCAGCCGTCAGGCCGCCGAGGCCACGGTGGCCTCCGATCGCGCCGCCCTGGCCGAAGGGGAGATGCAATTGGGTTTTACCCACATTTTCTCCCCGATCACCGGCATGGCGGGACGAATCCTGATCCAGACCGGCAACCTGATCAAAGCCAACGACGCCAATCCTCTGGTGACCCTGCATCAGATGGATCCCATATGCATCACCTTCACCGTGGCCGAACCCCATCTGAGCGCCATTCGCGCCAACCACGCCAAGAAACCCCTCACCCTGGACATTTTCCCCAACCGGGAAAACGACTCCCCCATTCCGGGAACCCTGCTCTCCCTGGACAACGCGGTGGATCGGCAAACCGGCACCATCCGTCTCAAGGCCCAGGCCCAAAATGGAGACCGTCGCCTGTGGCCGGGTCTGTTCGTCACCCTGTCTCTCAAACTCATCGACCGTCCCGACGCCCTGGTGATCCCCACCCGTGCGGTACTCACCGGCTCGGCGGGTCCATTTGTTTATGTGGTCAAAGAGGACAAAAGCGTGGAAACCCGCCCCCTGACCATTGCCAAGGAAGACAAGGAAGAGACCGTCATCACCTCGGGACTCGCTGCGGGGGATACGGTGGTCACCATAGGTCAATGGCGTCTGAAACCGGGAGCCAAGGTGGAACTGCCCAAAGCGGACAACGAAAACACCAACAAAAAGTGATCCTTCCATGAACATCACCGGTTTTTTCGTCCATCGCCCGGTCACCACGGTTTTGACCATGCTTGGGCTGTTTTTGTTCGGCATTCTGTCTTATCAACAACTGCCGGTATCCGCCCTGCCCACGGTGGACTATCCCACGCTTCAGGTTTCCGCGACCCTGACCGGGGCCTCCCCGGATACCATGGCCAACTCCGTGGCGCTCCCGCTGGAAAAAGAGTTCTCCACCATCGCCGGTCTGGACTCCATGACCTCCAGCAGCGGTCTGGGCACCACCCAGATATCCCTGCAGTTCGCCCTGGATCGGGATATCGACGCCGTGGCCCAGGACGTGCAGGCCGCCATCTCCTCGGCCCAGCGGCGCCTGCCCAACAACATGACCATCCCCCCCTACTACCGAAAGGTCAATCCGGCGGATTTACCGATTTTCTATCTGGCCCTCACCTCCGAGACCCTGCCCCTGACGGAAATCTCCGAATTTGCCGATACCACCTTATCGCAACGCATCTCCACCCTGCCGGGTGTGGCCCAGGTGAGCATTTATGGTCGTCAGAGTCCCTCGGTGCGGGTCAAGGTCAATCCCCATGCCCTGGCCGTCAACGGCCTCTCCCTGGAAGATGTGGAACTGGCCATTCAACAAAACAATCCCAATCTACCCACCGGATACCTGCTGAGTCCCAACCGTCTGCTCTCCCTGGAGACCCCGGAACGTCTGCCTTCGGCCAAAAGCTACCGTTCCATCGTCATCGCCCAGAAAAATGGCGCGCCGTTGCGCCTGGATGACATCGCCAACGTGGTGGATGGCCCGGAAAACAATCTGGTGGCCGCTTGGTTCAACGCTACCCGCGGCGTGGTCATGGCCATTCAGCGGCAACCCGGCTCCAATACCATCGCCGTCGCCGACGCCATTCGCAACGTGGTGCCCAATCTGCGCCAACAACTCCCGGCGGCCACCACTCTGGACGTACTCTACGACCGCTCGTTGAGCATCCGGGAATCGGTCCACGATGTGCAGCTTACCCTGCTGTTCTCCCTGCTGCTGGTCATTCTGGTGATCTATCTCTTTTTGGGCAACGCCTCGGCCACCCTGATCCCGAGTCTCGCCCTGCCCATCTCCTTGGTGGGGGTGTTCCCCATCATGCTGGAGATGAACATGAGCATCAACATCATCTCCTTGATGGCCCTCACCCTGTCCGTGGGCTTTGTGGTGGATGATGCCATCGTCATGCTGGAAAACATCTCCCGACACATGGAGGAAAAAGGTCTTTCCCCCTGGCAGGCCACCCTGATCGGCGGTCGCCAGATCGCCTTCACCATTCTTTCCATGACCCTCTCCTTGGCGGCGGTCTTCATTCCGGTGCTGTTCATGGGGGGCATCCTGGGACGACTGCTGCACGAATTCGCCGTGGCCATCATGGCGGCGGTGATCCTTTCCGGGGTGGTCTCCCTCTCCCTCACCCCCATGCTCTGCTCCCGCCTGCTCAAACCCCATACCCCAGGCAAGGCCAACTGGCTGATCCGGGGCAGCGAGGCGCTGTTCATGGCCTTACGTCGTGGGTACGCCACCACCCTGGACTGGACCCTCGCCCATCGCCGTCTGGTGCTGGTGCTGTTCCTGCTGATGGGGGGATGGTCGGTCCAGGTGGGACGGGAGATGCCCAAAGGATTCATGCCCAGCGAAGATACCGGGCAATTGCTCTGCTTCACCGAAACCGAACAGGATATCGGCTTCGACGCCATGTCCGAACGTCAACGCCAGGTGGCGGAGATCATCGGCGCCGACCCGGGGGTAAGCGCCACCATGTCGTTCATCGGGGGCGGTTCGGGTCAATCGGCCCTGAACAATGGTCGGGTCTTCGTGCGTCTGAAACCCATGGACGAACGCCCCCACGCGGATGAAATCGTCAAACGTCTGCGTCCCAAACTCGCCCAGATTCCCGGCATCAAGGCCTTCATCCAGAATCTGCCCGTGATCCGCATCGGCACCCAACTGACCAAAAGTCAATATCAGTTCACCCTTCAGGGCACCGACACCAGCGAACTCTTCCCCTGGGCCGAAAAGGTGGAAAAGACCCTGCGGGAACTGCCAGGATTCCTGAACGTCACCTCCGACATGCAGTTGGCCAAACCCCAGGCTTTGGTCGAAATCGATCGGGACAAGGCCGCCACGTTGGGCATCTCCCCGGAACGGCTGGAAAAAACCCTCTACGCCGCCTTCGGCCCCAAACAGATCTCCACCATCTACGCCCCCTCCAACCAATACGCCTTGCTGCTGGAAGTGGATGACCCCTTCAAGACCGATCCCTCGATGCTCTCCCTGTTGCATGTGCGGGGAGCCAACAACACCTTGATCCCCCTGGACTCCGTGGCCCGCATTTCCCGTTCCGTGGGACCCGCCACCATTTCCCATCAGGGACAATTGCCCGCGGTCACCCTCTCCTTCGACCTGGCCCCCGGACTCTCCTTGAGCCAAGCCATCGAGGCCATCGATCAGGCGCGGAGCCAGATGGGCATGCCCGCCACCATCGCCGCCAGTTTCCAGGGGTCGGCCCAGGTGTTTCAATCATCTCTGGCGGGCATGGGGTGGTTGCTGGGACTGGCGGTGCTGGTGATCTATCTGGTGCTGGGCATGCTTTACGAAAGCTATATCCATCCCCTGACCATCCTCTCCGGTCTGCCGGCGGCAGGGCTGGGGGCGCTGTTGACCCTGAAGCTGTTCGGACTGGAGTTGAATCTTTACGGCTTTGTGGGCTTGATCATGCTGATCGGCATCGTCAAGAAAAACGCCATCATGATGATCGACTTCGCCATCGAAGCCAGACGCGATGGCCAATACACGGCCCTGGAAGCGATCCGGGAAGCCGGTCTGGTCCGTTTCCGGCCCATCATGATGACCACCATGGCCGCCCTGGTGGGCACCCTGCCCATCGCCCTGGGCATGGGAGCCGGTGGCGAGGCGCGCCAGCCTTTGGGTCTGGCGGTGGTGGGAGGATTGATCCTTTCCCAATGGCTAACCCTGTACATCACGCCGGTGATCTATCTGTATCTGGAAAAAATTCGAGGCTATATCGATCCGGAGCTTCACCCGGAGGAGTCCCACGAGGGATAATCACCAGTCCGGAAAAAATCCACCCGGATGGGGACCACGGGGCGTAATCCAACTCGACAAACAAAAAAGCGATCCGAAAAAGGGCCAATCTCCTTTCCGGATCGCTCCACGCCTTCCACGCATCGGGGATCACGCCAGGGCGGACAACTTCTCCAGATCGGCGGGACCATTGATCGTGACGATTCTGACGCTCTTGTCGATCCGTTTCATCATGCCCGCCAGCACCTGACCGCTACCCAGTTCCACGAAGGTATCCACCCCCAACGCCAGCAGACGCCGCATGGAGTCCTCCCAACGGACCGGGGCGATGATCTGTTCCACCAGACTTTGACGAATGGCGTCACCGGAACGCAGCTCATCGGCGGTGACATTGGCGATCAAAGGACAATCGAGATCCCGGATCGGCTGTTGCGCGAGTACCGCGGCCATGGTTTCGGCGGCCTTGGACATGAGGGCGCAATGGAAAGGGGCGGAGACCGGCAAGGCGATGCACTTGGCCTTGACCGTCTTGGCCAGGGCTATGGCCCGCTCCACGGCAGTCAGATGGCCGGAGATGACCAGTTGGGACGCGGTGTTGTAATTGGCCGGAGCGCAGATGCCACCGGTCTCTTCCGCCGCCTCCCGGCACACCCGCTCCACCTCCGCAGGTTCCAGATTGAGGACCGCCGCCATACCCCCCACTCCCGGAGGCACGGCGCTACGCATGGCCTCGCCCCGTTGTCGCACCAGACGGATCGCGTCCATGGCGGAAAAACCACCCGCCGCCGCGATGGCAGCATACTCCCCCAGGGAGTGACCCGCCACATAATCGGGTTTCAAGCCCGTGCGTTGACTCACCAGATGAAACGCCGCCAGACCGGTCAGCACCAAGGCGGGCTGGGCATTTTCCGTGAGACGCAATTGCTCCTCCGGCCCCTCGAACATCAAAGCCCGCAACGGAAAGCCCACTACCCCGTCCGCCTCGTCGAACAAGGCGGCCAGGGCGACATCGGCGTCATGCAGTTCCCGTCCCATACCCACGGACTGGGAACCTTGTCCCGGAAACAAAAAGGCAATTTTTCCCATGCCGGAATTCTCCAGATCGCAAGAAAGGCGCTTGGGGTCAGCTTGTTGAATCAAAATGAGTTGGACGATTCGGCAGCATGGGCCTGGGCAGGGGGGATCACCGAAGGGCAGGTGTTCTGCGAGGCATGGGGATTGCGCATCAGTTCGGATTTCAGGGTGTTCAATTCGATGAACTCGTCAGCCTGACGGCGCAATTCATCGGCGATCATCGGGGGCTGGGTGAGCAAGGAGCTGACCACGGAGACAAATTTGCCCTGATCCTGAATCGCCTGCACCACACTGCGGAAATCCCCGTCTCCTGAAAACAGCACCGCATGATCATAATGCGGCGCCATTTGCAGCATGCCGACAGCGATTTCGATATCCATGTTGCCCTTGATCCGTTTGTGACCGGTGACCGGATCGATGTATTCCTTAATGGGCTTGGTGATCACCGCATAGCCGTTATAGGCCAACCAGTCCACCAGGGGACGAATCGGGGAGTAGTCCTGATCGTCGCCCAGGGCGGTGTAGTAATAGGCCCGCAGCAAACGGCTGTGATTCTGGAAGTGGAGCAGGAGTTTTTTGTAGTCGAAATCAAAACCCAAAGAGCGAATGGCGGCGTAGAGATTGGAGCCGTCGATAAAAATAACTGTTCGTTCATTGGGATGGAAAGTGATGGGCATGTCGGATCCTAATAAAAAATTCAAGGGAGAAAATGAAGGATTCGTAGGGATCCAGAGGCGGGGGGGAAGCGAGCATTGTAAAATGAAATCTTGGAGCGGGAGAAGGGATTCGAACCCTCGACGTCAACCTTGGCAAGGTTGCACTCTACCCCTGAGTTACTCCCGCATTGAAAGGCCTTTTTTACGCTCGTTTATCCTCAAAAAACCACGAATCTGAAAGAAATAAAATAAAATACAAATCAGGCGTTGACTTCAAACAGTCACTGGAGGCCGGGGTGGGATTTGAACCCACGAATGAAGGTTTTGCAGACCTCTGCGTTAGGCCACTTCGCCACCCGGCCGGAGACATCCGGCGAAAAAATGTTGGAGCGGGAGAAGGGATTCGAACCCTCGACGTCAACCTTGGCAAGGTTGCACTCTACCCCTGAGTTACTCCCGCGTTCCTTGTCCCCTTTTATAGCGAATATGGCCGGGACAAGTCAAGCCCAAGCGTTAGGGGAAGGATCAAATTTTTGGATGAATCCACGGCCAAGCCGAAAGCAGGTAGACATACCCAGACCAGAGGGAAAAAACCATCGCCACGCCCAGGAAGAAAACCCCCGGCCAGTGAAACGAAATCCCGAAGAGGCTGTCTTGCACCAGCAGCATGATGATGGCGGTCATCTGGAAGCCGGTTTTCCACTTGGCCAACGCCGACACGGGCACCGACCTCCCCAAACCGGCCATGCGTTCCCGCAAGGCCATGATGGTGATCTCCCTGGCCAGGATGATCAACACCAGAGTCAAAGGGGCGCGCCCCAGGGAAAGCAACAGCACAATGGCCGAAATCACCAACAACTTGTCGGCCACCGGATCGAAAAAACGACCAAAATCCGTCAGCATGCCGGATCGTCGGGCAATATAGCCATCGGCCCAATCGGTGAGGGCCGCCAGACTGAAACACATGGCCGACAGGATCAAGCCCAGTGGATCGGGAAGAAAGGCAAACCCGATAAAAAAGGGGATCAGGGCAATACGGGTCGCCGTCAATATATTGGGTAAATTCCAAGCCATCAATCGAATCTCAAAGGACTTCCCGGCAATCTTGAAGGTGCTGGACTATGGCTTCGGCCAAGGACATGGAAATGCCCGGCAGTGCCGCCAACTCCTCGACACGCGCCTCACGAATCGCGCGAACCGATCCAAAGTGACGCAGCAGCTCTTTTTTTCTTCCCGGTCCCACACCGGGAATCTGGTCCAGCACGGAACGCACCTGACTCCGCTCCCGACTGCTGCGGTGATAGGTCACGGCGAAGCGATGAGCCTCATCCCGTATATTCTGAAGCAAAAACAGAACCGGGGATCGTTCGGGCAGTATAACCGGTTCCCGCCGTCCCGGCAAGAAAAGGCTTTCTTTTCCCGCATCGCGCTCCGGCCCCTTGGCCATGGCGAAAAACGAGACTCCGGTGATCCCCTGATCTTCGACCACCTCCATGGCGGCGTTCAACTGTCCCTTGCCCCCGTCGAGCAGCACCAGATCCGGCCAATCGCTGCCTCCGGCGGCATCGGAGGAACGAAAACGGCGCGCGATCACCTCGGCCATGCGTGACGTATCGTCCACGGAACCGGGATCCTTGATGGAAAAACGCCGATAGGCCCGCTTCATCATCCCCTCGGGGCCGAAAACCGCCATCGACGCCACCACATGCCGATCCTGCAAATGGGAAATGTCGAAGGCTTCGATCCGTTCCGGAACACGGGGCAGTTCCAGAATGGCAGCCAGTTCCGCCAACAGTTGGCGATTGGCCTGCTTGCCGCTCATGCGTCTGACCTTGGCGGTTTCGGCGTTGGACAGGGCCAACTCCACCAGTCGCCGCTTCTCGCCACGCTCCGGCACCCGAATCCGTACCGCTCCCCCCCGCAACCGACTCAAGGCGGAAGACAACCATTCATGCTCGGGCAAGGGAAGATTGACCAGAATTTCCGCAGGCGGCAAGGGGGTTTCTGTGGAAACGCCTTCGCCCATGCCCTCGGCAGGCGCGTAGAACTGAGCCATGAAGGCTTCCAGAGCCTCGGCGGGTTCCAGATCTTCGGTATTTTCCGGAAAGTGGGCCTGATTGCCCAGATTGATCCCGTCCCGCACAAAAAAAAGCTGAATCGAGGCCGGTCCACTGCTGGTGGTGATACAGATGATATCCAGGTCGGTCCCTTCCTTGAGATTGCCCCGACGTTGATTCTGCACCTGGGTGATCGCCTTGACCCGATCCCGCAAACGCGCCGCCTCCTCGAAACGCCGTTGTTCCGATGCCTCCCACATGGCCCGGGTCAAGCCTTCGGTCAACTGCCGGTCCCGCCCCTCCAGGAACAGCACCGCCTCCCGCACCCAATGGGCGTAACTCTCCTGATCGATCAATCCCATGCACGGCGCGTGACACCGCTTGATCTGGTATTGCAGACAGGGACGCTTGCGACTGTTGAACTGCCGATCCTCGCACTGACGCAAGGGAAACACCCCTTGCAGCCATTTCAGGGTCTCCCGCAGGGCGTGAACACTGGGATAGGGACCAAAATAACGCTCTTTGGGCCGACGCGGCCCCCGATGCAACGTCAAGCGGGGGAAAGGCTGATCGATGGTCAGACGCAACCAGGGGTGGGACTTGTCATCTTTGAGCAAGACATTGTAAGGCGGCTGCAACCGACGGATGAGATTGGCTTCCAGGATCAAGGCATCCTGCTCCGTGGCGGTCACCACGATGGCCAGATCCCGCGCCTTGTTCAGCATGGCCAGAATGCGGGCCGAAACCGAACCATGAAAATAAGAACCGACCCTTTTTTTCAGTGACTTGGCTTTGCCCACATACAGCACCTTGCCTTCGGCGTCCAGAAAACGATACACGCCTGGACTTTCCGGCAAGGATTCCACCACCTCCCGGGGCACCCATGGAACGGGTTCACTCACCGTGGCCTGGCATCCGTTCGATGGCGGGAATGGATGACAAGTCCCAGTCCAATGAAAAGCATGGGAAAGGTAAGCCATTGCCCCATGGTGAGTCCGCCGGCCAGCAGACCCAGATGGGCATCGGGTTCCCGCACCATCTCCACCAACAGACGGGAGACCGCATAACCGGTGAGAAACACCCCACCCAGAAATCCGGGAGAACGTCGTTTTCTGCCCAGCCACAGCATCAGCAGCAGCAGCATCACCCCTTCCAGTCCCGCCTCATACAGTTGACTGGGATGACGGGGTTCCGGACCGGCGCCGGGAAACAGCACGCCCCAGGGCAGATCCGTGGGACGGCCCCACAACTCCCCATTGATGAAATTGCCGATCCGCCCCAGCAACAGACCCAGAGGCGTGACCACGGCCATCAGGTCACCCAGCACCAGAAAGGACAACCCATGCTTGCGGGCAAACAGAAAACCGGCCAGCAACACCCCCAACAAGCCACCGTGAAACGACATGCCCCCTTCCCACACCCGGAAAACGGCGAGGGGATTGGCTAGGTAATAGCTGAAATGGTAAAAAAGAATATAACCAAACCGTCCGCCCAGGATCACCCCGAGCAGTATGCCCATCACCAGATCCGCCAGCACCTCGGGAGACAACCCCAAAGACTGCCGTCGCGCCTGCCATTTCAACAGGGGCCAGCCCAGCAGAAAGGTCAAGGTGTACATTAGGCCATACCAGCGTATGGCCAAAGGACCGATGTGGATCAATACCGGATCGATTTGAGGAAAAGGGATCATCGGTTCGCTTGCCAGTTGGAGGCTTCGGGATAACTGCCCAGGATTTTCAGGCTGCTGGTGAAAAAGTCCAACTCCTCCAGGGCCAGCTTGCAGGGCCGCTCTTCGGGTCTGCCTTGAAAATCCAGATAAAAATGATACGACCACGGGGTACCCGGCACCGGTCGGGACTCCAGACGGGTGAGATTGACCCCGTTGGTGGCGAACCCGCCCAGACATTTGTACAAAGCCGCCGGAATGTTGCGCACCTCAAAGACCAGACTGGTTTTGCAATCCACATCCTTGGGCGGAACCGCCCGATCCTTGACGATCTTCAGGAAGCGCGTGGTATTCAAGTGGCTGTCTTGAATATCCCGTGCCAAAATCGACAGGCCATACAATTCCGCGCACAATTCGGCGGCGATGGCCGCCTCGAACGGATTGGCCCGCACCGCCAGATCGGCGGCGGCCCCGGCGGTGTCATAGACCGCATTGCAGGCCCAGCCCTGTCTGCGGATGAACGAACGGCATTGGGCCAAAGCCTGGGGATGGGAATAGACAGTACGCAGATCCTCCATGCGGGCGTCGTGGGTACCCAGCAGGCAATGGCGCACCCGCAGATAATACTCCCCCTGGATGTGCAACTGGAACACGGCCAACAGGTCATAGCTGTCGCTGACCACTCCGGCGATGCTGTTTTCCACCGGAATCATCCCCACGCCGGCCTCCCGCTCATCCACGGCCTGAAACACCTCCTCGAAGGTGCGACAGGGAATGGTGCGATAATCCGGCAGACACTCCCGGCAGGCCTGCTCGCTGTAGGCGCCCCGCTCCCCCTGAAAGGCCACGGTCTTGGGTGTATTCATGACGGATCTCCAGGGCTGCGATGGTTTCCGGAAGGGACGACCCCACGACGTTGTTCCAGACGCTGTATTTTCGCCTCACCGGCGCGGGCCACCATGTCCAACAGATCCTGAGCACGATACGGCTTGGTGAGAAATGCATCCATTCCGGCCTCCAGACAGTGGTCGCGCAGTTGTTCCCGGACATGGGCGCTGACACCGATGATCGGCATGTCCGGATCCGCTTTTTCCTTGCCGGCGCGAATCCGCCGGGTGGTTTCGATTCCATTCAGACGAGGCATCTGGATATCCATGAAGACCAGATCATACCCATCGTTCAGACATCGCAAAGCCTCTTCCCCATCTCCCGCCGTAGTGACAGAGTAACCGGCGGATGTCAAGACGTGCTGACCAAGCAACCGGTTGTCCGGATCGTCTTCCACCAGCAGAATCCGCGTCAGTCCACCGGCCAAAGCCAGGGTCCACTGGGGTCCGGAAAACGGTGATCCGGTAGCCTGCCCCAGTTCTTCCCGGATGGGGATCTCCCAGGGCACCTGAACGGTAAACACACTCCCTTCGCCCACTTGGCTGGTGGCATGAATTTCTCCTCCCATCCGCTCCACCAGCTTGCGGCAAATGGCCAACCCCAGCCCCAGCCCCCCAAAACGTCGGGTCGTACTGACATCCACCTGGGAAAAACTGTTGAAGATCATTTCCAAACGATCTTCCGGAATACCGATGCCACTGTCGCGCACCAAAAAGACCAACCAGTGTCGCCGCGCCGAATCGTTGGCGAGAAAAACCCGTAAAGCCACCCAGCCCCGGGGCGTGAACTTGACCGCATTGCTCAACAAATGGATCAACACCTGCCGCAACCGCACCGGATCCCCCATCACCCACTCCGGAAGCCCGGGATCCATCTCCCAACGCAACGACAACCCCTTCAATCCCGCCTCGACGGCCAAGGTGGTCACCGCATGTTCCACCACCTTGCGCAACTGACATGGAATGCGATCCAAATGCAGGGCATCGGTCTCGATCCTGGAGAAGTCCAGAATGTCATTGAGAATATCCAGCAACGACTCCGACGAGTGCAACACCACTTCCAGCATTTTGCGCTGTTCCGGCTCCAGGCGGGAGGAGAGCATCAGATCCGTCATGCCGATGATGGCATTCATGGGGGTACGAATTTCATGCCCCATATTGTCCAAAAAATGGTTTTTGGCCCGGATGGCCGCCTCTGCCTGAATTCTGGCCTCTTCCAAAGCCCTGCCCTGGGCTTCCAACTCCCCGGACTGACGACGAATCACCCGGTTGCGGCGATCCAGTTCCAGACAAAACCGCGCCTTGCCCCGCAAGACCTCCGCCGGAAACGGCTTGAGCAGATCATCCACCCCGCCCAACGCATACCCCTGCTGGATGCGCGACGAATCCTCACCCGACTCGACAAGCAGGATCACCGGCGGGCGATGGGAGCCCTCCCTTTCCGAAAAACGACGCAACACCTCGCAACCATCAATGTCGGGCAAACGCACCGCCAGAATCACCAGGGCGAACTCCTGTTGCGCCAGACAAGCCAACGCCTCGACGCCATTCCGGGCCATCACCATTCCGGCACCGCAATCCGCCAACTGCTCACCCATCCAACTCAGATGCCCGGGCTGCGCATCCACCAGAAGTATGGACGCCCGCCCGCAAGGATCGCCCCCGGCAGACTTGACGGTCAGGTGTTCAGACATTGGATCAAGGCGCCTGACAGACCTTGCATCAATTCAAAATAAAGCTCCGGCCCCTCTTTCATCGCCGCCCCCAAAGGATCCAGCACACCGATGCGCACCGGATGGCTGGCCGCCACGGTTTCGGCCAAACGGGGGGAGTATTGGGGTTCGGTGAACAGACAAACCGCCCGGGTCTCGGCGATCCGTTTGGCAATTTCCTGGACTCGGCGCGCCCCCGGTGGACGCTCGGGATGCACCATGATGGAGCCTACCGTGCCCAGGGCATACCGGTGTTCAAAGTATTGATACGCATCGTGGAATACGATATAAGGCCGCTGGCGCACCGGAGCCAGATCCCGTTCCAACTGCCGATCCAACGCCTCCAGCCGTTGGGTCAAACCGGTCGCGTTGGCCTGATAACGGGCCCCATGGGCCGGATCCACAGCCGCCAATGCCCCGGCGATGGCCTTACCCATGGCCATGGCATTGCGGGGATCCAACCAAGCGTGGGGATCGGTGGGACCGTGGGCCTCCCCGTGTTCCGATTTGCCGCCATGGTCGTGATCGTGGTCATGGCCATGATCGTGCCCCTCTTCCTCCCAGGCTCCTCCGGCGCGGACCGGCAGACGGCTCACCCCGGAAGCCTCCAGCAATGCCACCTTGACCGCCTTGGGAGCCAGATTTTCCAAGGGACGCACCAAGAAACCCTCCAGCCCGACCCCGCCCCAAAAAATCAGCTCCGCCTTGGAGAGCAGACGGGCATCCGAAGGTCGCAGCGCATAGGTGTGTTCGGAGACATGTCCCTGAATCAACAACCGGGGTGCACCCTCCCCCTCCATCACCGCCGCCACCAGCGCATGCAACGGTTTGATGGAGACCACCACCTCCACCGCCCCGACCGGCACCGGAATCCCCCACAACAAAGCGGCCAGACACATGCCGCGACCCCATGCGGTCCACCCGGAATGTTTCATGGTTTCACCAAAGTTCTCAACGGCAAGTTGATCTTGAAACGCTTTTCCTTGCCCGCGGGGGTTCTGGCCACGAGATCGAGCCGCAAACGTTGCGCCTCTTCTTTGCCCTGGGTTTCCAGGATCCCTTCTCCGCGCAATCGCACCCAGGGGGCCTCGACCCGCACATTCTGGATCAGAAATCTTCCCTGTCCATCGGATTCCACCCGCATCGAAAGCTTGCCCAGATCCACCGACTCCCGGGAAAACGGATCCCGACCCGCGAAACGCAGCATCTCCGCCAATTCCGGCACCCGTTTGGCGGCCCCCTGCAATCCGGGGGCATAAGTTCCGGAGGTATTCCAGGTGAATACCCCTTTCAGCGGACGCCCCTGGCTATCCCGACTGGTGACCTCTCCCTCCCCCTCCACCCGGGCGATGCGCCACCCCTGGGCAAACACCCCGTTGGCCCAACCACGGCCTTTCTCCCGATCACCCGCAGCCTCCAGACGTGCGAAACCCACAGCGCCGGCAGACAACGGCAACAGGCCCGGGTTCAATCCCGCCGGAAGCCGGTCCAGATTCAAAGCCCCGGTCTCCACCCGCCATACCCCGCCGTCACCCTGCTGATAGTCCACCTGTTCCACCCGGCCTTCGGGAATGGCCGCCCGGGCGAGTTTCAGAACGATTTTCGACCCATCCAGCAACAAATCCGCATCCGCCAGGGTCACCTCCTGAATTTTCATCTCCCCGAGGATGCGAGCCAACGCCGGATTCCAAGGAGAGATGGTCTTGAGAATCCAATCCGGATCCCCCCGGGCCTCGGAGAGGGTCAATTGACCGGCCAACGGTTGCAACCGATGCAAGGCGACCTTGCCCTTGGCCTTGAAATCGTTTCGGTCGATGTTCACGATTTGCCCGAGCAACTCCCTCGGGGGAGGAGACGCGGGAGAGGAGGAGGAGGGCGCATCCCCGGCCCAGGCCAGGGGAAACGGCATCACCAACACGGCGCAGCACAACAAATTTCGCATGATTTTCAACGGTTCAAATCCCCGCACAGCCCAAGAGTCCACCGGTTCCCGCCGTCACCGCACCAACACGAAAAACTTCTCCTCGCCACGCTCGATATTAAGCAGCATCTGCCGTTCATCGGCCCGCACCGCCTTGAGCAACGCGGCAAAATCCGGCACCAGCAGACGATTCACCGACAACAAACGGTCCTCGTCGCGCAATCCGGCATTCCAGGCGGCACTTCCAGGCGCCACTTTCACCACCTTGACCAGAGTTTTCTCCCCTTCGTCGGCGTCGATGCCAAAAACCGCCCCCTTCAGGCGGGGATCAATCTTTTCTCCCGCAATCCGTTCCGCTTCCGGATTGGCCAGCACCACGTTGACCGTCTGCTCCCGATTTTCCCGGATCAATTTCATGGTGATCTTCTCACCGACCCTGGCCAGACCGATCACATTATGCAAATCCGAAGCCCCCCGCACCGGATGGCCATTGGCTTCGGTCACCACATCACCCGGTCGCAATCCCGCCTGATAGGCCGAGGATCCCACCACCACCCGGGTCACCGCCGCCCCTCCGGCTCCAACCTGCATGCCAAAGGCCTTGGCCAACTCCGGGGTCAGATCCTGGGCCTGGGCGCCGAGCAGTCCCCGGCGCACCTCGCCATGCTCCACCAGTTGGCTCATCACTTGACGGGCCATGTTAATAGGAATGGCAAACCCGATCCCCACATTGCCCTTGCCGCCACCCGGCGACAAAATGGCGGTATTGATCCCCACCAGCTTGCCGGACAGATCCACCAACGCCCCGCCGGAGTTGCCGGGATTGATGGAGGCATCAGTCTGGATAAAATCTTCGTAGCCCTTGATCCCCAACCCTTTGCGTCCCAAGGCACTGACGATTCCCGAGGTCACGGTCTGCCCCAATCCAAACGGATTTCCCATGGCCACCACGAAATCCCCCACCCGCAACGCCCCGGAATCCCCCATGGGGACCGCCTGCAACCCCTTGTCTTGCACCTGGATCACCGCCACATCGGTCTCTTTGTCCACTCCCACCAGTTTGGCATTCAGGGAGCGACCATCCCGCAAGGTGACGCTGATGGCATCGGCCTTGTCGATCACATGCTGATTGGTCAGCACATAACCCTGTTTGGCATCCACCACCACACCGGATCCGAGGCTTTTGCTCTCCCGTTGCCGTTTGCCCTGGGCGGGCAACTCAAAAAAACGCCGGAAAAACGGATCGTTCAACAACGGATGATCCGGTACGTTCACATGGCTGGTGGTGGCGATGTTCACCACCCCGGGGATCACCCGTTCCACCATGTCGGCCAGACTCGGCAATTTTTGTCCATCCACCGCAAAAGGCAGACCCGCCCAAACCGGTTCCGCCGTCATCATGCCCGCCACCAACAGACCCGCCATCCACACGCCCACGCCGGTTTTCATTCGGGGATCTCCCGCAAGGGGGCTACGCGCCCGGTGGCGCGAAACACCCGATAGTCGTCCAATACCAGATTATGATCAAAAGCCAGATTTCCGGGGATCGCCTCCACCGGCACCACATGCACCCCTTTGGCGTCATCGGCGGCCCGCGGCGTGCCGTGGGCCTCCCCCACGTAAATCGCCGTGGCGGTGTGCAAACGGGAATCCCGCGCCGGGTTGGAATAGATTCCCAACAAGGCGATCAACCGCACCTCCAGGCTGGTCTCCTCCAACGCCTCGCGCACGGCGGCCCGCTCGACGCTCTCCACCCCCCGATCGACGAATCCCCCCGGAATGGCCCATCCATAGGGAGGATTGAGCCGATCGATCAACACGATGGGACGGCCCGGATGATCGATCAATTCGATGATCACGTCAGCGGCCAGAAAAGGGGTCGTCAGTTCTCTTGCCATGGTTCATCCACCCATTCCACCTGAAAAACCTCCTGGAAAACCCCCAGCAGACGGGTCTCCAAGGCCACACGGGTCACCTCGATTCCCAGCTTGGCCAGGGAGGTGACACCCCGTCCGGACAGTCCGCAGGGAACGATCCCCCCATAAGCCCGCAAATCCGGGGCGCGATTGATCGCGAAACCATGATACGCCACCCCGTGACGAATGCGAACCCCCAACGCGGCGATTTTTTCCCCGCCCACCCATACGCCGGGATTTTTCGCCTCCCGTTCCGCGACCACCCCCCATCCCGCCAGGGTGCGGATGACCGTCTCTTCCAGTTTGTCCACATGGGCGCGCACGGCGTGGATGTCGGGACGCAAATCCCGGATCACATAACCCACCGTCTGCCCCGGCCCATGCCAAGTGACCCGCCCGCCCCGGTCCGTCTCCACCACGGGAATCGATGCGTCCAGGATCTCCCCCCGCTGCCCGGAACGCCCCACCGTGTAGACCGGATCATGTTCCAGCAGCCAAAACACCCCCGGCGCCCCCCCGGCCACAATCGCCTCCACCCGCTGCCGCTGTCGGTCCCAAGCGGTCTGGTAGTCAAGGCGCTCGTGGCGCCAGAGGGCGCAGGGGGTGACAGACGAATGACAACCGGATGAATTCAAGAGAGGATCCGATTCATGCCAAACAGCGCATACGGCCTGAAGCTATCCGACAACCATCCAAACCATTGACGCAAAGAAGACAAAACAGAACGAACCAATCGTGCCTCAATGATCGCCCAAAAAAGATAACTGAGAAAAAAGGTTACCGGAAGCGTTACTCCTATCGTGGTCATTGCCGCCATGACTGGATCTTCAAACCAGGGAGCAATCGATCCATGCAGCCACATCGAGAAAGTATAGATGACTGGCATGTGAACAAAGTACAAAGAAAGAGACAATTTTCCCAACATTCCTGATACCGAATTTGAGAGGAAACGGGAATATTTTCCATTCAATGTTGCCATAACCACCAGAAAGAAAAGCATAATATATTCAAACAGATTTTCACCAATCAGATAAGCCAAAACACTCCAAAGTCTTGGAAATTGTTTCAGAACCGTAAAAATTGACAAATACGACAAAAAAACAACAAATTCAATTCTATGAAATACCAGACAGGAAACTCTTTTCTTTAATTTCTCCTGAATCTCAAAATTAACCGTCAAATCACACAAAAACACTCCAAGCAGAAATCCAAGATAAATACTATCTCTCAGCAGAACCCCGAGAACCAGATAAATCAATGCACGCTTCCAGAAAAAGAAGTTTCCTGCCAGCATCAACATAAAAAAGATAGCCATGGACGCATAATATTCATAGGTCATCGTCCAGAAGACCGCATTATAAGAAGAATACCCTTGTTTGATTCCCAGCAAATATTCTGTCACGGTACCAACAACAGCCGACCAGAAATCCGGCTCGATTACTCTTGTATGGTACCATCCCATCCTGAGACAACCATCAATAATCACCGCTGAACATACCATGGGAACGCCAAGCCGGAAGATTCTCAGAAAGGCCATTTCCATCAGTTTCTCACGACTGTGATTAACAAAATAATAATAGGACAAACTGAATCCACTTATTATAAAAAAAATCCTAACAGAATATGAACCATTAATCAATAAATCGAATGGAGTCTTATATAACAGTTTCCCAACAAGCCCATTTTCAGGAAGCTCATTGTACTGAAAACCAAACCGTCTGATGAGATGCCCAAGAAATACCGCAAGAGCTGCCCACCCACGCAAACCGTCCAGATAGGCCAGTCTGGCATACCTGGATGGAGTGGGCAGCTCTTTGGTTTTATCGGAAGACATACCAGTCAAATCCGTTCAAATGCGCCAAGGGTTAGGGCTTATTCCTGAATCTGACTGGAAGGACTGACAGGACTAGAAGAAGTTCTTCTCCGGATAAAGCCACAGGACCGACAAATCGGAATATCCTGAGGGGAATCCAAATTCATGCGGCGCAACGCCCGCATCCGTTTGGAATACCAGAATGCCATGGGTTTAATGGTATCAACCGAGTCCAGAACATCCTCTTGATTATATGATTGGCAACAGGGAACATATTTCCCCTGGGAGGTGATATGAAGATACGACCAGAGACTGGGACAAGCCAGCACCTTTTTGTATTCACACTGGTTACGGATGCTGCTGTCATCCTGCTTCAAGAGTACAAGGCCACCAAATCCCGACTGGCGTGCATTAAATTGTGAATACGAATCGGCAGAATCCGCATTCTCCCTGGCAATAAAATTCTTGATGTTACGCATCTTGATATCGGGCAAGCCCATGGCGTTGAGACGCTTGCGGAGATCCGGCAATTGTTCCTTGTTGTACTCATTAACGACAATGAAAGGAGTAATCATTGGAGTCTTGCTGTTCGTTTCTGATTTGATTCTCTGAATATTGTTAATAAAGTTAAAAATCAGTTCCAACTTGCCATTATAGCGATATTTTCCATAAGTTTCCTGGTCATTACCATCAATATCGACCTGAAGCACATCAATACCCGACGCCACCAATTCACGAAACCACTTTTCATCCCGATCGATGTTGCCATTCGTATTCACAAACACTTCAACAAATCCGTGATCCTTGGCATAACGCACAAAACGGTTGAATTCCGGATGCAGCAACGACTCCCCCCACATATGGAAAAACGATTCCGGATAGATAGAAGCCAGATCATCCACGACAGTCTTGAAGGTCTCCCATTTCATGAAGCCAGGCTCACGTCCGACCCGGCCCACGCCCGTGGGACAGAATTGACAGCGCAAATTGCAAACCGAGGCCAACTCCAAATAAACCAACCGTGGTGGGGCAAGGGATAAGATTACCTTATGTCGAGTCAACCAATCCAAAACCCGATTGGCGCGATACCGATAGAGAGGACTAGGCATTATATAACGCCATATATAGTTCATAAACATAACGTTACCTCCGGATCAACAACAATGGAATTTTCTGATCGTCACAAGAGTCGGTCGATCAATCATCCCTGCTACACCAGTTCCCGCACCGCCTCGCTCACCGCGACGCACTCGGTTTCCAGCTCCTTGAACAATTTTTCCGCCTTCAGCCACTCCTCGGCCCGCACCGCCACACCTAAGCGCACGGTCTTGAGTTTCAGCCGTTCCGCGCCCAGACCGATGGCGAGTTTTTTGAGGGTTTCGCTTTGTTCTCGGGCGCGACGGGAGTTCTTGTCGTCCATGGCCGTGCGCAGCGGTTGCAACAAGGCGGCCACGCCCTTGCGCCATTGGGAGGCCGACTCCTGAAACAGCCCCTTGTCTTCCACCAAAGACAACACCGGCACATCCCTGGGCGCCCCTTTGCGGGATTTCTGGCGCCGTTTCAAAGCGACCCGGGCAGTGACGTTGAGCAGTTCCACCGGGCGATAGGGCTTCACCAAAAAATCGTCCATGCCCGAGGCCAGACACAGCGCCCGTTCTCCCGGCAGGGCGCGGGCCGTGACCGCCACGATGGGGAGCCGTCCGCTGACATCCGACCTTTCCCGGATCCGACGGGTCAATTCATAACCGTCCATCCGGGGCATATGCAGATCGGTCAGCACCAGATCGAATCCGGGAGCCGCCAACATACGATCCAAAGCCTCCTGGCCATCCTTGACCGCCACCACCTGATGACCCGCCTTCTCCAGAATTTCAACCGCCAGTTCCCGGTTTTCTTCCAGGTCTTCCGCCAGCAAAATGCGCAACGACGGCATCGTGGTATCGACAAAAGGCCAACCGGCGGGTTCAAGGGACAACTCGCACACCCGCCCTTCCAGCAACGCCTTCAGACACCGCAACAGACTGACCCGCTTGAGCGGCTTGATGATCGGCACCATCTCCGGCAACGCCCCGATGCCGGGCAGATCTTCGGCGCGACGGTTGGCCGACAACAAAATGGCCGCCTTGCCACGCCAACCCGGATGATTGGTCAAATCCGACAAGGCCGGGCCATGAATTTCCACCATGCGCTGATCCAGCATCAGCACCTCCCAGGGTCGATTTTCGACCTGGGCTTCGTCCAAGGCAGTCGTCAAAGCGACCACATCCTCCGCTTCCCCCACCACCGCCCCGAAGCTGTGCAGAATCTCGACGGCAATGGTGCGGCCCAACAAATGGGGATCGGCGATCAAAATCCGCACCCCCGCCAGGGCCTGACCGATGGTCGGCGCAGCCCCCCGGTCACCCGCCTCCACCCCGGCTGCGTCCACCACCGCACGACGCACCCCCCCGAAACGCAGCATCACATGAAAAATGCTCCCCTCGTCGATCTCGCTTTCCACACGGATTGATCCTCCCATCAACTCCGCCAACACCTTGCTGATGGTCAAACCCAATCCAGTACCACCAAACTTGCGGGTGATGGAGCCATCCGCCTGGGTGAACCGCTCGAAAATCTTCTCCTGGCGATCATCGGGAATGCCGATGCCGGTATCGGCCACAGAAAACATTACCCCCACACCCCGTTCCCGCGACTCTCCACCCACCGGATCCGCCGGCCAGTCCGCCCGTTGCACCAAAACCGTCACCTCGCCTTTTTCGGTGAACTTGATGGCGTTGGCGATCAGGTTGATGAGAATCTGCGTCAAACGGTTGGGATCACCAATGACCAGATCCGGGATTTCCGGAGCGATGTAACAAAACAGTTCCAGATCTTTTTCATGGGCCTTGACCGCGATCAGATCGCAGACATTTTCCACCACCGAGCGCAGGTCAAAGGAGATGCGCTCCAACAACAATTGACCCGCCTCGATTTTGGCCAGATCCAGAATGCCGTTGATGAGCGTCAGGAGATTGTTCGAGGCGTTTTGGACAATGATCAGCTTGTCACGCTGCTCGGTGGTGAGGCGGGTATTGAGCACCAGATCGGTCATGCCGATGATGGCGGTCATGGGGGTACGGATTTCATGGCTCATATTGGCCAGGAATTCGTTCTTGGCAAGACTGGCGGCATTGGCGGCCACCATGGACTCTTCCAGTTTGGCGGTCCGCTCGTTGACCATCTCCTGGAGATGGTTCTGATAGCGCAGCAGATTGGCTTCCGCCTCGTGCCGCTCCCGGAGATCCTGAATGACGAGAATCGTCTCTTCTGGCACGCTTGCGTGAAGCGCCAACCGCGACGCGGTGACCTGAACCGGAATGCGGGTGCCATCCCTGGCCAGGAGGAAAGTGTCCTCTCCGGCCAGGGTGCCCGCTTGCATGGCGCGCAACCACCCGCCGTCCGCTCCGTCGAACAGACCGAAAACGGTTTGTCCCAGCCATGTCGAGGCCTCATAACCGGTCAGTGCCAGAAAGGCCCGATTGACCGTGAGGATGGATCCCTGTACGTCGATGACCAGCAAACCGTTGGCCATGGAGTCCAGAATGGCATGGGTGTAACGGTTGATTTCGGCTAATTGTTCAGCGTTGCGCGCCCGTTCAAGCTGTCGGGGTCGAATCAACAACCGATAGGCGAGCAGAAAAAAAATCACCACCAACGCGAAAATCAGCCCCCCCTCCAGGGGAGAATGCCGGATTGCGGAATCCAGCATAAAGCCGCCGATGGTCAGTGCGCTACCCAACAGATAGGCGGCCAACAGGGACCACACCCCCTGAAACAAACGAGAGGGTACAGTACCCTGACTCCCGGATGGTCGATCCTTCCGGAAGCCGTTGTCTCCCGCACGGTTGACAGGGGGCATGAAACCGTTCGCGGGCAAGGGTTACGCCTGTTCCGGTGGTACCTGAAAACCGATCTGATTCATGGCGGCAATGATCACTTCGACGGCCTGATTCGGCGCGAACCGGTCGGTATTGACGATCAGGTCAAATCCATGCACCGCTCTGGGGAACCGTTTGGCCACCTGCTGCTCGAATTTTTCCCGCTCCTTGTTGGATTGGAGAACCAGTTTTTCGGCCTTTTCGAGTTTCATGTCCTTGTGTTTGGCGATCCGTTTGGCACAGGTGGCCAGGGATCCTTCGAGCCGGACACAGAAAGTCTGTTTTCTCGGCAGAAGCAAATGGGCGGCCCGACCCACGATCACCCCGCCCAGGGGGGCAATACCCAGGATCACCTTGGCCATGTAGCGGAAATAGGCCTCGGAGCTGATGCTTTTCTTGGAGAAAAAGGAGTGAAGGATGTCGTCCACCAGGGAACTGACCCGTTCATCCAGGCTGGCCAGGAGTTGTTTGTCATCCTTGGTTTGGCTGACGATGGCGTTCAACAATTCTTTGTCGTACAATTGAACACCGAGGCGTTCGGCCAACAATTTGGCGGTACTGGAACCGGCGGCCCCATAATAACGGGAGACGGTGACCAAAGGTTTCATGCGGGCGGAGGCGTCATCCTTTTTGTCGGCATCATACCGGCCCGCATCGAGAATGGAGCGAACAAGTTGCAAAGGGGAGTGAGTCATGAATTTTCCTTCTGAGGTGTCATGATCTGGGGAGCGATTCTCGGGAGTGTGCCGGAAGGAACGAAACGCGGTTGCCGATCCAATCCGGACCGACAACCGCGTTTACCAAAAACCACTGACTCCCATCCAGGGGCCGCGAAGGGGAACAAACGGCCTTAATCGATGCCGATTTCCTCGGCCACGGTGCGCACCACGCGCTTGTCGTAGTCCAGGATTTCCTTGTTCTTGCCCTTGTAGGGGAGCTGGCTCAGGACATACTTGATTCCGTTGATGCGCGCCCGTTTTTTGTCATCGGACTTGATGATGGTCCAGGGACACTCGGGGGTGGAGGAGTAGAAGAACATGTCCTCTTTGGCCTTGGTGTAGTCTTCCCACTTATCCTGGGACTCTTTGTCCACCGGGGAGAGTTTCCACTGCTTGAGGGGGTCGTTCATGCGGCTGTTGAAACGACGCAACTGCTCTTCCTTGCTGACGGAAAAATAGAACTTGAACAGGGTGATGCCGGAGTTGACCAGCATCCGTTCGAATTCCGGAACCGAGCGCAGGAACTCTTTCACCTGATCCTTGGAGCAGAATCCCATCACCCGCTCCACGCCCGCCCGGTTGTACCAGCTGCGGTCAAAGAGACAGATTTCACCCGCCGAGGGCAGATGTTGCACATAGCGTTGGAAATACCACTGGCTGCGCTCTTGATCCGTGGGTTTTTCCAGGGCCACGACCCGGCATCCACGGGGGTTGAGATGTTCGATGAACCGCTTGATGGTACCACCCTTGCCCGAAGCGTCGCGCCCCTCGAAGAGGGCGATGATCTTGACGCCATTCTCCTTGACCCAGTTTTGCATCTTGACCAGCTCGATATGGAGCGGGGTCATGATGTTGAGATACTCATCCTCGGACATCTTCTTGAACTTGGGACGGGCGCTGCGTTGCGCCTGCTGGCTCCCTTTGCCCAGGATGATTTTGCTGGCGCCGTCGTCAGCGGCCAGACGCTTGGTGAGGATATCGGGTGTGGCGTCGGTTTTCTTGGTGTTCTCAGTGGTCATTCCGTTCTCCCGCATTTTTTTTGAATTTGGATGAATGCACAATCTAATTGAATTAAAAGTGTCGGGCCCAGTCTGGCATCCTTTCTGCCCAACGCTTCAACATTTGGCTGTCTGGGTGAAATCGGATCCATGATAGTGCCCGTCACGCTGGATGTCCACCTTTCCTTGGGAATTTTTCCCGCGGGGGCGCATTTTTTCAGGTGGACGCAAAGCGGCTTGTTGCCCCACCCGCTTTGGGGTAAGATCACGTAACGTATAAGAAAGACTCTGTCATTTTCTTTAATCCAAGAAACCCAAGAGAGGAAGACATGGAGACCGCAGTCAAGATCAAGGGAGCCCCCATCAAGGACAGACACAGTACCGGGGAGACGTTTGGGCTCATTTTGCGCTACAATTTCGACTATCTGCAAGAGTGGGCTCCCATTGCCCGCCATGGAGAAAACATCGAAGGCGTGCATCAGGCCCGAGTGTCGTTGCGGCGCATGCGGTCTGCCCTGGGTCTGTTTCGCAAAGCCATTCCCCGGTCGATCACCGATCCCTGGAGCATGGAAATGCAATGGATCGCCTCCACCATGGGAGCAGCCCGGGATCTGGATGTCTTCATCCACGAGGGCCTGAAGGCCATGTCGGGCAAAATCCCTCTGGAATCGGGCGAAAAAAAGCTGACCGCCCTGGCGGAACAACGTCGGACAGAAGCCTATGCCCAGGTCCGCACCATGATGGAAAGCGAACGGTATCAAGCCTTCATGCGGGACTTTCCCGCCTGGCTCGACTCCAGCGGTTGGTACAAAGACGATATGCCCTCCGCCGAACGCAACCGGATGAACAAAAACATCCGCCGCTACGCCTCCATGGTGCTCAGCAAGCGCATGGCCTCCACCTTGAGCTATGGCAACCGCCTGAAGGAGATGAACAGCGTCGAGTTGCACGCCCTGCGCATCGAATGCAAAAAGCTCCGCTACGCCTTTGAATTCTTTCTGCCGCTGTTCGTCGAAAAGGGAATGCTGAGCTTTGGCCAACACCTCAAGGGATTGCAAGACCTGCTGGGCGTGATGAACGATGTCTCGGTGATGCCCGGACTGCTGGAGAAAATCCTCGCGGATTCCACCGATCTGGAAACGATCCAATATGCCGGCGCCCTCATCGGCTGGCGGGCTCGTCAATACGAAGAAATTCGCGCCCAACTCACCACCCGCTGGGAGGAGTTCGCCGGCGCCGCCCTCCCCTGGATGAAATAACAACCAAGCCCGATCCAGAAATCCCCGGCTGCTCTCCCCTTTCTTGGCGTCACAAGGAAGAAGGATGAGCAGCCGATTGCAAGGCCTCGATCAAAGCCGGAACCGCCGTGTGCAGATCCCCGGTCAAGGCCAGATCCGCCACCAGGGCCATGGGCGCCTGGGGGTCGATGTTGATGGAAACCAGACATCCCGCCTCCTTGACCCCGGCCAGATGCTGGACCGCGCCGGAAATCCCCAAAGCGATGTATACCTCCGGCGCGATGATCCGACCGGTCTGACCGATCTGCCGTTCCGCCGGGGCCAATCCTGCGTCCACGGCCCCCCGGCTCGCCCCCACCGCTCCGCCCAATACCCGGGCCAACCGCTCCACCGAGGCGAAACTGCCCTCTTTTTCCAGGCCGGCCCCGCCGGCCACCACCACCCGCGCCGTGGACAAATCCCCGTTCCCCTGGTCGTTCGAGGGACGAAAATCAACAGATGCGGACCATCCCAAAGTCGGGGCATCCGGTCCCTGCCGCACCGTCACCGCCACGTTTTCCAGCGGCACCGGGGCAAACGCCCAAGGCTGCACGGTCAACACCACCGGTCTCGCCCGCGTCCGCACCACAGCCATGATCCGACCGGCGTGCATGGAACGCACAAAGGTCTCCGGACCCCGCATTTCCACCACCCCGGTGACCGGCGATACCCGGAGTATTCCTCCGATCCGGGGCATGAGTTCCGCCCCGAAACTCCCGGCCGTGGCCACCAGATGATCAAATCCCGCCGCCAGTTCCACCACCAGTTGGGCCAGATCTTCCGGGGGCACCCGTTGCGCCGGATGATGCGCATGGATCACCTCCCGGATTCCTGCAAGCCGGGCCAATCCGCAGGCCACCTCCCGGCTGTTGACGCCGACCACCAGCACGGATACCGCGGCCTCCAGCCCACGGACCGCCCCCATCAGCCGGGCGGCCACCCCCACAGGATCCGGATCACCCGCATCGATCACCATCAGGACGGACACGCCACCACCCCACGGGCGCGCAACCGGGCGGCCAGTTCCGTCACGTCGCCGACCCGTATCCCCGGTTTGCGGGGAACGGGCAAGGCTACGGAGAGCCACTCCAGATCACTCGACAGATTTTCCCCCAGTTCCTGGGGGGAGATGCATTCCAGGGATTTGCTCCGCGCCCGCATGATGGCGGGCAGACTGGCATATCGGGGCGTGTTGAGACGGGGATCCACGGTAATCACGGCGGGCAGACGCACGGTGACGACCTCCTGGCCCCCATCGACGGCACGCGAGACCCGGCATCGCCCCTCCTCCCATGCCAATCCGCTGGCAAAGGCCACCTGACCCCAACCCAGCAAACCGGCCACCAGCAGACCGACCGTTCCTTGATCCCGGTCCACCGCCTGACGACCGGTGAGCATCAACCCCACCCCCTCCCGCACCGCCAAAGCGGCCAACAGTCGGGCGGTTGGCAGGGGATCCAGGGGATCCGGGGCATCGATGCGGATTCCCCGATCCGCCCCCATGGCCAAGGCGGTCCGCAAGGTGCCTTCCCACTCCGCAGGCCCCACGGAAACCGCGATCACCCCCTGGGCCGCCCCGCTTTCACGCAATTGCAGGGCGACCTCCAGGGCGTTATCGTCCACCGGATTGGCAACCGGTCGGGCATCCCGGATCTCCACGCCGCTTCCATCCGCTTTCACCCGGACCGGCACCACCGGATCCGGGATCTGCTTGATCGCCACCAGGACGATCATTGCGCGGCAAGAGCCTCCACAATCTCGAACAGACGCTCGTAATTCCCTTGATCGTGCTTGCCGGGAGTGACCCGATAGCGTCCATTGATCACCAAAGTCGGGGTGCCGGTGATGCCATAGGACTGGGCCAAAGCGCGACCCTGGGCGATCTTGCCCTGAACCCCGAAGGAGTTCATGTGGGCCTGAAAGGCCGCGGAATCGATCTTCATGCCTTCGGCGATGAAAGCCAGCTCCTGCGGCGAATCCAGATTGATCTGATCGACGAAGTGGGCATTGAACAAGGCGTGTTTCATGTCCGCTTCCCGCCCCATGAACTGGGCGGCATAAAAGGCCCGCAAGGGTTGATCGGTCTGCTGGGAAAAGGCGATGGGCAGACTTTTGATGTCATAACGGCCTTTCATTTTCTCCGTCCAGTCGTTCATGGCCGGATGCAGCTTGATGCAGTGGGGACATTTGAAATTGAACACCTCCACCACCTCGGGCTTGGAACCGGAAACCGGTACCGGCGGGATGATCGCCTCAAAGTGTTCTCCGACCTTGGGGACAAAGGGGTCGGCACCCACCGGAGCCGAGACCAGCCAAGTCAGCAGCGACAGACACATCCCGACCCACCACGCCCCCCGGACAAACACCAGACGATGCCTCATGATTGCGACTCCACAATATCGAAAGTACTGCGGATGGTAGCGGTTTTACTCAACATGGCGGCGGCGGAACAATATTTTTCCTCGGAGAGCTGAATCGCCCGTTCCACCGCCTTGGAAGGAATATCCTTTCCGGTGACGACGAAATGCATTTCGATCTCCACGTAGACCTTGGGATCCTGTTCGGCCCGTTCCCCTTTGATCACCACCTCGCAGTTGTTCACGATGTGCCGTCCTTTGCGCAGGATGGTCAGAACGTCGATGCTGGCGCACCCTCCCAGCCCGATCAGGAACAACTCCATGGGACGAACACCCATGTTGCGTCCCCCCACCTCAAGGCTGCCATCCATGACCACAGTATGCCCGGAACCGGACTCTCCAACCATCTGAATGCCATCGATGAGCCTTACGCGCGATGTGACTTTCCCCATTCGGGTCTCCTTGGTAAAGTGAAACACAATCCATCGAAATATGGTGCAAGCCCGGTGGCCTTTTGGCAAGATGTCATGATCAAAACGACACGACCGCGCCAACCCGCGCTCCCGAAATCGAGGTTAAGCAAAATGGAAGAACTGGATACAAAAAGCAAGGTCACTCAACTCGAAGCGCTTTTGACTGGCCGCGAAGGAGAGCGTCACGCCGTCATTTTACAAGATTTTCCCGATCCGGATGCCATTTCCTGTGGTTTTGCCTATCACGTTCTGGCCGCCGAACGGGGCATCCAGACGGAATTGATCTATGGGGGACGCATCAGCCATCAGGAGAACATCGCCCTGATCAACCTGCTGGAAATCCAGGTGACCGAATGGGTGGCGGACGAAATCCCGGCCAATCACTTCCAAGGAGCGGTCTTCGTGGACAATCAGGGCACCACCAGCAACCTGGTGGATCGTCTGGACCACGCGGGAGTCCCGGTACTGGCGGTGATCGACCATCATGACCACCAGACCCGTCTCAACGCGCCCCTGTTCACGGATATCCGTCCGGTGGGAGCCTGCGCCTCGATCTTTACCCACTATCTGTCCGAAGGGCTGTTGCCGTTGCGCCCCTCCAAGCCGGAACATCGACGCCTGGCCACGGCCCTGATGCATGGCATCGTCAGCGAAACCGGTTCCATGCTCCACGCCCAACCCTTCGACTTCACCGCCGCCGCCTTTTTGCAGCCCTTTTACGACATCGACCTGCTGATGGATATCCTGCATCAGCGACGCAACCACAAGGTGATGGAGGTGATCCGTCTGGCCCTGGCCAACCGGGTGATCAAGGCGGGATTGTGTCTTTCCGGAGTGGGTTATCTGCGGGGCGAGGACCGGGATGCCATTCCCCAGGCCGCGGACTTTCTCTTGACCGAAGATACAGTCCATACCGCCGTGGTTTACGGCATCGTGGCCATGGCCGATGGTCTGGAGTGCATTCACGGCTCCTTGCGCACCAGCAAGAACAGTCTCAGTCCGGACGCCTTTCTCAAGGATGTGCTGGGACGTACCGAACAGGGCGTCTTCTACGGCGGGGGCAAGGCCGGCGCGGGTGGATTTGAAATCTCCCTGGGGTTTTTGTCCGGCAACGACAGCGAGGAGTTGGCCATGATCAAATGGAACGCCTTCGATGCCAAAATCCGCAAAAAATTCTTCAAAAAAATCGGCATGGAGGAACGATAGGTGCTGGTACCCAAACCCCGCTGGCTCAAGGTCAGGGCACCCGGATCCCCGGAATATCGCCGCCTCCAGGCCCTGACCCGACGGCTGCGACTGGAAACCGTCTGCCAGTCGGCCCGCTGTCCCAACATCGGCGACTGCTGGCATGCCGGCAGCGCGGCGTTCATGATTCTGGGCGCTCTGTGTACCCGTTCCTGCGGTTTTTGCGACGTTCCCGCCGGTCGGCCCGCGCCGCCGGATCCGGATGAACCCCGCCGACTGGCCGAGGCCGTCACCGCCCTGGATCTGCGCCATGTGGTGATCACCTCGGTGACCCGGGACGATCTGACGGATGGGGGAGCGGGACACTTCGCGGCCTGCGTGGCCGCGATCCGGGAACAAGCCATCCAGCATGCCACCCGGATCGAACTGCTGATTCCCGACTTCCGGGGCGCGGAGGAACCCTTGCGACAGGTGTTGCGCGCCGCGCCGGAGGTGTTGAATCACAATGTGGAGACCGTGCCCCGTCTCTATCCGACGGTGCGGCCAGCCGCCAGTTATCAAGGCTCTTTGCAACTGCTGTCCCGAGCCGCAGCCCACGATGGCGCCCCGATGCGCATCAAATCCGGCATCATGCTGGGTCTGGGGGAGAAGGAACCGGAAGTGCTGGCGGTGTTGAACGATTTGAAAAACGCTGGGGTGGACACCTTGACCATCGGCCAATATCTCGCCCCGAGCCGGGATCATCTGCCTGTGGTGCGCTATTGGACTCCGGAGGCGTTCCAGAGTTTGGGGGAGCAGGCTCTGGCCATGGGATTTGCCAATGTGGAGAGCCATCCCCTGGCCCGCTCTTCGTTTCACGCGGAGCGGGTGTTCGAGGAGGCCGTCTGACCGCGAAGCGGGCAACCGGCCCAGGGGTCTGCCAAGACGCCAAGGCCGGAAAGCAACATGGAAATGTTTTTTGTGGTTTACGCCAACCCGGACGCTCTGGCAAACCGTTGCGCGCCCAGGGTCACGGCTTTGGCCAACGAATCCTGATGACCCACCTGTTGCAACAGATACTCCTCTTCCCGGTTGGAAAGAAATGCCATCTCCACCAGAACCGATGGGATATCCGGAGCCTTCAACACGGCGAAGCCGGCCTGTTTGATGGTTTTGAAATGCAGGGAAAGCGGGGGGGTATTGGAGATCGAAGCCAGCAGATTGTTGCCCAGAAGCAAGGAACGGTTCAGGGAATCCCGTTGAGACAGATCCATCAGGATGCCTTTGACCTCCTGATCCGAAACCTCGTCCAGATCCACGCCCCCGATCAGATCCACATTGTTCTCCCGGCGTTCCAGCAGGCGGATGGCCTTGTCCGGGGAGGGTTTGCCCCGCTCGGAGAGACAATAAACCGACGCTCCCCGGGCCGAACTGACATGAAACGCGTCGGCGTGCAGACTGATGAACAGATCGGCCTGGAATTTCCGTGCGATGGCCACCCGTTGCGTCAAAGGCACATAATAATCCCCGCTCCGGGTCAAACGGGCGGTGAAACCCGGCACCGCATTGATTTCATTGGCCACCCGCTTGGCCACGGCCAGGGTGACATCCTTTTCCCGCAAGCCGGTGTTGCCGATCGCGCCAGGATCCACGCCACCGTGACCCGGATCGATGGCGATCACCACCCCCCGCTTCGATGTACGACTGAACGACTCCATGGCCGCGTGCGCCATGGAGGTCGGGAGACACATCCCACCAAACGACAGTGCCATCGCCTTCAACATCGCTCGCCGATCAAACATCGTCCCCGATCTCCCGTTTTTCATAGAATTTTTGACAGTCTTTGCGAAGTATCAATAAATCTTTCATTTCAATAGATTGACTTCTAGAGCGCCCCGGACTTGTGCCTGGATGGGCAACACAGAAGCAAGACTCGTACCGGCAAGCGAACCACTTTCTTGACACCCTCGAAAAAAAACATGTCCAAGGATACGACCAAAGGTTGCAACGTATTATCTATAAGATGGACCCAGGATTTGAGACAGCGGAATAAGCTATACTTCGGCCTCAAAAAGGA
>JADGAZ010000020.1 GCA_015231755.1 Magnetococcales bacterium
CTTCGTCTCAAGACGCGGGAAAGTAGGACACTGCCAGGAAGTTTTTTATGATGGTCCCAGGCTTCGGCCTCCCCGGATTCACTCCGGGTGAGGCCAAAACCTGGGACCGATTTTTACCGAAGGACTCCCATGTCGCGGGATGGAGCAGTCAGGTAGCTCGTCGGGCTCATAACCCGAAGGCCGGAGGTTCAAATCCTTCTCCCGCAACCAAGAAAACCCGGCTCTTCACGAGTGCGGGTTTTTTTTTGGTCTGATTTTCCGAATGGATGCGGAAAAATCCGACCGCCTGCCACGCGCTTGGAGTCGAGCATGCTTGAACCAACGCCCCATTTCGTCCTCCATACCCCCTTGTTGCCCCCGTTCCCGGAAGCGTGTGAACTGGCCCTGTTCGGTCTGGGCTGTTTCTGGGGCGCGGAGCGTCTGTTCTGGAAACAGCCCGGCGTTCATGTCACGGCTGTCGGTTACGCGGGAGGCCATCTGCCCAACCCGGACTATCGGCAGGTCTGCACCGGCCTGACCGGGCACAACGAGGTGGTGCGGGTGGTGTTCGATCCGCAGCGCCTCGATTATGACCGGTTGCTGACGCTTTTTTGGCAAGGGCACGACCCCACCCAATGGATGCGCCAGGGCAACGATGTCGGTCCCCAGTATCGTTCCGGGATCTACACCCACTCCGAATCCCAGCTTCACAAGGCTCTGGCCTCCCGTGATCACTATCAATCCCGCCTGACCCAGGCCGGTTTGGGGCCGATCGTCACCGAAATTCTCCCGGCACCGGAATTTTTTTACGCCGAAGCCTACCATCAACAATATCTGGCCAAAAATCCCCGTGGCTATTGCGGATTGGGTGGCACGGGAGTGACCTGGGCATGAGCGCCACCGAGTCCATGGGTCGCCGGGTCTTGGCCTATCACGAACACAGCAAACATCACCCCCAACGTTTCGCCCCGGGTCCGGGCCATCTGGACTGGGCCAATCAGCCGGATCCTTTCCGCACCTACGCAGGAGCGCCCCAGGTCCGTTTGCCCCTGGTCGCCGACCGGTTGACCGTGGCCTTCGAGGATCTGTATCGACCACCGGCGGGGGAGGGTGACGCCGCAGTCCCCTTGAATCTGGAATCCGTGGCGGCGTTGTTGGAGTTGTCGTTGGGGTTGTCGGCCTGGAAGGTCCACGGGGATTCCCGCTGGGCGTTGCGCTGCAATCCTTCCAGCGGCAATCTGCATCCCACGGAAGGCTATCTGGTGGTGCCCGCGCTGCCGGCCAACGGAGCGGGTCCGGGGCTGGATGGGGGGGTGTATCACTATGTGAGCCGGGATCATCTCCTGGAGCAGCGGCGGGGAATGGATCCGGGAGAGGCGCCGGCGTGGAACCGGCTTTTTCCGGCGGGACAGTTTTTGATCGGCCTGACTTCGATCCATTGGCGGGAGGCGTGGAAATACGGGGATCGGGCCTATCGTTACTGCCAACTGGACATCGGCCATGGGGTGGCGGCGTTGCGGTACGCGGCGGCGGCGCTGGGGTGGCAGGCGCGGCTGTTGACCGCTCCGGCGACCCGGGATGTGGCCCGTCTGTTGGGTGTCGAGAGTGGGGGGGTGCGTTTCGGCGTGAACGACGCCGAGCCGGAGCATGCGGATCTGCTGCTTCAGATCGCGCCCATGGGGGAGCCTTGGGTGGCGATGAGTCCCAAGGTGGCCTCCCTGGTGGAACTGGCCGGGCAGGGACCGTGGATGGGTCGGGCCAATCGGTTGAGTCGGCGCCACGGCATGGAATGGCCCTTGGTGGATGAGATGGCGGAAACCACCCGTCAGCCCTGGCAGGTGGAGTCCCGGGCGTCGCTTGCGGCCCCCTTGCCCCGGTTGGCGGCGATTCGGGGCGACAGGGTGGGGGCGGCCACGTTGATCCGTCAGCGGCGCAGCGCCCAGCAGTTCGACCCCGGGGCCACACTGGATCGGGAGGATCTGTGGCGCCTGCTGGATGCCACCCTGCCCCGTTCGGATCAGGCCCCCTGGGATGCGCTCCCCTGGTCGCCCCGGGTGTTTCCGGTGGTGGTGATTCATCGGGTGCCGGGGGTGGAGGCGGGCTTGTATGTGTTGGTCCGGGATCCGGAGCGGGTCGAAGCGTTGCGGGCCGCCCTGGACGGCTCTTTTTTGTGGAGCCGGGTGGAGGGCGCTCCGGAGCATCTGCCGTTTTTCCGGTTGCGGGCCGGGGATTTTCAGGAAAGCGCCTATTGGATTTCCTGTCGGCAGGAGATCGCTTCGGACAGCGCCTTGACGATGGGGATGTTGACCACCTTTCCCCCGGAGCTTGCCAACGCTCCCTGGATCTATCGGCAGCTTTATTGGGAAGCGGGCATGGTGGGGCAGACCCTCTACCTGGAGGCGGAAGCCGTCGGTCAGCGGGGTACGGGGATCGGCTGTTTTCTGGATGACGGGTTTCACCAGTTGATCGGATTGCGTTCCGAGGGTTTTCAAAGCCTGTATCATTTCACCCTGGGCCGACCTGTGATCGATTCCCGATTGTCTACCGATCCCCCCTATCCGGCTCCAGGATTTTGATGATTGCGGATCCAGGGTGTCACCACTCTGGTGGGGTGTGGGTCGCCATGAAAGAACGCTCCATTGCATTATTAAATATCCGCTGTTATCCTTTTTCCGGGGCATTCACATGTTTTAATCACAGAGGATAACCCGCAATCATGAGCCAAGTCGGAGAGATCCTGATCATCGAGGACGAATCCGGGGTGCGTCAGGTGTTGGCCCGTCACCTCGGAGAGGCGGGCCATCGGGTGCAGACGGCCTCCAATCTCCCCCAGGGGTTGGAGTTGTTGGGGCGGCACCCTTTCGATCTGGTCTATTGCGACATCCGCCTGCCGGGTCATTCCGGTCTGGAACTCCTGCAACACACCGATTCCTTTGTATCTATACCTTTTATCATCATGATGACCGGTTATCCCTCTCTGGAAACCGCCCAGCAGGCGTTGCGTCAAGGAGCTTTCGACTATCTGGTCAAACCGGTGCTGTCCGAGGCGTTGTTGCGCAGCGCGACCCTTGCCCTCAACGCCAAGGGGATGCAGGACGAGAAAAAAAGAGTGCATCTGCATCTGGAAGCGGTGTTCGACAGTGTGGACAACGGTTTGATCACCGCGGATCCGGCGTTGAATCTGGTGGCGGCCAATCGGGCGGCCAGCGGGATTTGCGGGTTTGATGCCAGGGACGCGGGCCATCCCCTGAAGGAACTGGCCAGAGGGTGTGGTGGCCAGTGTTTGGCGGTTTTGCGTCAGGCCATGGAGCAGGGCCAGCGGGTGACGCTCAAGCGTCTGGTCTGCGGCCAGGAGCAGCGGATCGAACAGGTGGTGAGCGTGACCGCCACTCCGATGCGGACCCGTCAGGGGGAGTTGCTGGGCGGGGTGATGGCGGTACACGACGAAACCCCTCTGGTGACGCTGGAAAAACGTTTGGCCCGTCAGAGTCGGTTTCATCGGCTCATCGGGGGGAGCGTGGCCATGCGGGAGATTTATCAACTGGTGGATAATCTCGCCGACCTGGAAACCACGGTGTTGATCCTCGGGGAGTCGGGCACCGGCAAGGAGTTGGTGGCCGAGGCCATCCACACCCAGGGGCGACGCCGGGAGCGGCCTTTGGTCAAGGTCAACTGTGTGGCGCTGTCGGAAACGTTGCTGGAAAGTGAACTGTTCGGCCATGTGCGGGGTTCGTTCACCGGCGCGCTGAAGGATCGGGTGGGTCGTTTTCAGGAGGCGGATGGGGGGACCTTGTTTCTGGACGAAATCGGCGACATCTCCCAGGCCATGCAGTTGCGCCTGCTGCGGGTTTTGCAGCACAAGCAGATCGAACGGGTGGGGGACAACCGTACCATTCCCGTGGATGTGCGCATCGTGGCGGCCACCAATCAGGATCTGTGGGGCAAGGTGGCGGAGGGCACCTTTCGGGAGGATCTGTACTATCGGCTGAAGGTGGTGGAGATCGAGGTGCCTCCCCTGCGGGCCCGCACCGAAGACATTCCTTTGCTGGTCAACCATTTTGTGGCTCAGTTCAACACCCGTTTCGACCGGAAGATTTCGGGGGTCTCTCCCGAGGCCATGACCGCGTTGATGGATCATCTTTGGCCGGGCAACATACGGGAGTTGGAGCACGCGGTGGAGCATGCCTTTGTGGTGTGTCGGGGGGAGACCATCGCCCCGGAACATCTGCCCAGGGAGTTGCGATCTGTTTCCGGAGTGGGGAAATCCTTGCCGTCCAAGGTTTCCACCCGTCAGCTCCCGGAGTCGGAACAGACGGTGATCCGCGCTGCCCTGGTGGCGTGCAACTGGCGTCGGGAGGTGGCGGCGAAACGGTTGGGCATGAGTCGCAGCACCTTGTTTCGCAAGATGCGTCAATGGGGCATCGCGGACCAGCGGGGTTGATGCAAGCGCAAGCGTCCGTGAATGCGGCAATCCATGCTTGCGTCTGTTCCTGGCTCATGGGAAATCCGGGTTGATGTGTGGTTTGATGTGATTCGAGTCGAGGAGTTGTCCGATGACGTTGTTCACGACCCCCCGCGCCCGTTTCTGGCTGCTCATGATTCTCATGGTCACTCTGGCGGTGGCGGTGGCGGGGGTGAGCCTGAAAACCATGCAGGATGCCGCCACCATCAGCGAAAGCGAACGCCTGTCCGCTTTGGCCAAAAGCCAGGTGCGGCTGGTGGTGACTTTTCGCCAATGGGAGCGGGAAGACCACCGCCCGGAAACGGAAATTGGCGACCGGTTGAACCGTTTTCTCGCCGCCACCCACGAAGGGTGGTACGAGGGGTTGGGAAAAAGCGGCGAAATCGTTTTCGCCCAGCGTCGGGGGGAGGAGATCGTTTTTTTGTACCGTCAACGCCACGGGGATTCCCGACTGCCCCAGCCGGTCCCCTGGTCGAACCACGAGATCGCTCAACCCATGCGGTTGGCTTTGCAGGGGCAATCCGGCGTGGTGATCGGCACGGATTACCGGGGGGTGGAGGTGCATGCCGCCTACGAAGCGATTCCGGCGTTGAACATGGGACTGGTGGTGAAGGTGGACATGGCGGAGTTGCGTACGCCCATGTATCAGGCCATCGGGCATACCGCGTGGGTTTCCGGATTGCTGATTCTGTTGAGCAGCCTGTTTTTCACCCGTATCGGCGAAGGGGTGATCCGTCGGATCCAGGAGACCGAGGAGAATCTGTCCATCACCCTGGACGCCATCGGGGACGGGGTGATCGTGACCGATGGGGGCGGACGGATCGTGCGCATGAATCCGGTGGCCGTGGAGCTGACCGGATGGTCCACGGATGAGGCCCGGGGACAGCCTTTGGATACGGTGTTCCGGATCGTCAATCATCAGACCCGGCAGGCGGTTTCCAATCCGGCGCAAATCGTCATCGAGACCGGTCAGGTGGTGGGTCTGGCCAATCATACGGTGTTGATCGCCCGGGATGGCAGCCAACGTCACATCGCCGACAGCGGTTCTCCGGTCCGAGATGCCCAGGGCATGCTGTTCGGGGTGGTGCTGGTTTTCCGGGACGTGACCCAGGAGTACCGCATGCTCACCTCCTTGCGCAAAGGCGAGGAGCGCATCCGCCAATTGTTGGAACTCCAGCAGGAGGCCCATCTCCTGGAAGAGATGGAGCTGTGCGACCGGGCTTTGGGAATCGCGGTGCAACTCACCGACAGCCGGATGGGATATTTGTGCCGGGTCCACGAAGACCAGCAGCGGGTCACGTTGATGACCTGGAATCCGACCCCTCCGGAACCGGTGGGAACCGGGTATGATCCCCAGGTTTCCCTGGATGAGGCGGGGGTCTGGGCCGACAGCGTCCGACGCAAGGAACCGGTGGTTCACAATGCTTTTGTCGCGCCAGGGGAGTGGAAAGGGTTGCCGGTGGGACCGGAGGCGCTGAGGCGTCACGCGGGTGTGCCGGTGGTGGAAGGGGAGCTGGTGAGTCTGGTCATGGGGGTGGGGAACAAGAGCGCTCCTTATGATCAAGGGGATGTGCAACAACTGCAACTCATCGCCGAAGGGGTGCAGAAAATTTTTTCCCGTCATCGGACCCTGGCCCATCTGCGACAAAGCCGGCTCTCCCTGAACGAAGCTCAGGCCATCGCCCGTCTGGGAAGCTGGATGTGGCGCCTGACCGAAAGCGCCTGGGAGGTCTCGGAGGGTTTGTGTCGCATTCTGGGTCTACCCCCGGTTACCCCGAAGCTGGAGTTCGAGGATTGGATCGTCTATCTCCATCCCGAGGAGCGGGAACGGTTCCGGGGGTTCATCGACGGGGTGCTGAAGGGTCGGGACTCCGGGGTCGGCGAGTTTGGGATCCGGCGCGCAGACGGGGAGGAGTTGACGGTTCTGGCCCGGTGCGTGTACGGGGATTCCGGGTCGGAAGGGGCGACCGGGAGCGGAAACGAAACCTCCCCCCATCTGTTGGGAACCATCCAGGACATCACCGCCAGCAAACGGAAAGAAAAAGAGTTTCTGCGTATGAACCGCGCCCTCAAGGCGTTGAGCATCGCCAGTCAGGCCTTGCTGGAGGCGGTGGACGAAGAGCGGTTTGTCTCCCGGTTGTGTCAATTGGTGGTGGAACAGGCGGGATACCGGTTGGCCTGGGTGGGGATGGCTCTGGATGATCCGGAAAAAAGTGTTCAGCCAGTGGCCCAGTTCGGCTATGAACAGGGCTATCTGGAAACCCTCAAGCTCACCTGGAGCGATGATTCGGAACGGGGACGGGGACCGGTCGGAAACGCCATCCGCACCGGTCGTCCGGCTTTGGCGGGAAACATTCTCGCAGATCCCGCCTTTCGGCCCTGGCGGCGACAGGCTTTGGCCAGGGGGTTTGCCTCCTGTCTGTCGTTGCCACTGTTTTTGAACCAGAAGACCATCGGTTCCCTCAACATCTACGCCAGCGAGTCCGACGCCTTCGACGAAAATGAGATCGGTTTTTTGTTCGATCTGGCCAACAACGTCTCTTTGGGGATCGGCTCGTTGCGTCAGAGCATGAACGCCAAACGGCTGATGGCCGCCGTGGAGCAGGTCGAAGAGATGGTCCTGATCAGCGACAGGCAGGGAACCATCCAGTATGTGAACCGCGCCTTTCTCAAAGTCACCGGTTATGAGGAAGAAGAGGTCATCAACCGGAATGTCACCCTGCTGCGCTCCAACCAAACCCCCCAGACGGTCATCCATGACATGTGGGAGACTCTGGAACTCGGCAAAACCTGGCAGGGACACTTCGACAACCGCAAGAAGGATGGCAGCCTCTTCAGAGTGTTGGCGAGCATCTCCCCGGTGAAGGATCCGGATGGGGTCATTCAACATTATGTGGCCGTCTACCGGGATGTGACCCATCAGGCCCAGTTGGAGTCCCAATTGCGCCAGTCCCAGAAAATGGAGGCCATCGGCACCCTGGCGGGGGGAATCGCCCATGATTTCAACAATATTTTAGGGGTGATCATCGGTTATACGGAGCTGGTGCTGAAAAAACTCACCCTGGAGGATCAACGGTACCGGGATTTGCAGGAGGTGCTCACCGCCAGCCTGCGGGCCCGGGATCTGATCGCGCAACTGCTGGCTTTCAGCCGTCAGACCGACCTTCAGGAGGGCAGCATCGCTTTGGTTCCCCTGGTGAAAGAGGCGATGCGCTTCATGCGGGCGGTGATTCCCGCCAATGTCAAGCTGATCACCGTGTTGCCGGATGGGGATCTTGCCGTGGTGGGCAATCCCACCCAGATTCATCAGATCCTCATGAACCTGTGTACCAACGCTGTCCAGGCCATGCCCCGCCGTCAGGGGGGGGAGTTGACCGTCAGTCTCGAAGCGGTGCGCATCGAGGCGGATTGCGATCAGGGGTTGATGTTCCCTGTGGGGCAGTATGCCCTGATCCGGATTCGGGACAACGGTTCCGGCATTCCCCAGGAGATTCTGCCCCGCATTTTCGATCCGTTTTTCACCACCAAGGGGGTGGGGGAAGGGACCGGTCTGGGACTGTCGGTGGTGCATGGCCATGTCACGGCCATGCGGGGCCGGGTGCTGGTGGAAAGCAAAATCGGTTTGGGTACCACCTTCCGGATCTATCTGCCGCTGGAGCAACCCGCCGACGTTCACAATCCCGGAGACCGTGACGCGGATCATCCGGGCAGTGATGGCCTGCGGGTGCTGGTGGTGGACGATGAACCCCAATTGGTACGCATTCTCGCCGAACATTTGAAGAGTCTGGGTTGTCAAACCGCCATCGCCGGCAGCGCCACCGAGGCGGTGAAACTGGTACGCAAGGATCCGGGACGTTTCGATCTGGTGATCACCGACCAGACCATGCCCGATGCCACGGGCGAGCAGTTGTTGCGCGCCTTGAGAGGCTACGCGCCGGATCTGCCGGTGGTGCTGACCTCCGGTTATCAGATCCCGTGTTCCCCCCAGGAGTTGCTCGCCAGCGGATTTTTGGAGTTCCTGCCCAAACCGGTCCTGACCGAGGATCTCAAAAAATTGTTGAGCCGTCTGCCGCTCCCGTCCTGAAAAAAAACCTACCACCCATTGTCCCCGCTGTCCCCGCTGTCCCCGCTGTCCCCGTTGTCCCCGTTGTCCGACTTCTGCCATCGTGTCTCATGGCGTGTCGTGTTTGTTGCATCGGATGCAACACCGTGTGCCACGCCCAGGCCACATCAACCACCCTTCGATGCCATTGTTGGCCATTATGCTGATTTTGCAAGATTAAAAAAACCTTCCAATCCGCCCTTCCATGGCATGGGGATTGATTGATCTTCCTCATGGAAAGGCCTTCGAGAATCCGATGTTGGGTTGACCGGGGGACGATATTGCCTTGGGAGGAGCCGGACGATGAAAACGATTCTGTGCGTGGAAGACGATGCCCAACTGTTGGGGCTTTACAGCCGGATGTTGCAGGATCAAGGCTTTGCCGTGCTGACCGCTCACAGCGGCGAATCCGGACTGGAGGTGCTCCAGATCGCCCAGGTGGATTTGCTGATTACCGACATTCTCATGCCCGACATGGATGGGGTGGAGCTGATTTTTCATGTGCTCAGCCTGCATCCGGATTTGCCGATTGTGGCCATCAGCGGGGGAGGCCAGTATCTTTCCGGCAGCAGCCTGCTCAAAACCGTGAGCCTGATGGGGGTGCAAGGCACCCTGCTCAAGCCCTTTTCCCAGGAAACCTTGATCGCCACGGTGTTTGGTGTGCTGGGGGGGTGATTCGGCCAAACGGGTTGGCGGGTGGTGGCTGATCGCGATTGGCTGGGATTTGTGCGTGTGTCGACCATCTTTTTTGTACATCCAGCCTTTATTCCTGTTTCTTGGTTGTGGTTGAATGGCCCTGACTTTTGAGTCACCGGCGGCAATCCGGGGCCTGCGGACTTTGGCCCCATCGCTCCCGGATGGATACTCCATTCAGCCACGACGGGATCCCTCCTTTGATGAGACCTGACCTTTCTCACGCGACCTCCGAAGCATCCCCCCTGCCTTGTCTGGTCTGTCACGGGACAATCGGCGCGAGCAGATTGCCTGGCCTGCTGCACTGTCACCAATGTGGCTTCATCACCACGGATCTGACCCTCTCCCACGCGGAGCTGGCAGCCATGTATGGTCGTGACTACTTTGAAGGCCACATCTACTCCAGCTACCTGGGGGAAGAGGCCGGATTGAGAAAGAACTTCCAGAAGCGCTTGGCGGATCTGAAAACCCTCCTGCCCGATCCGACGCGTTGCTCACTTTTTGAGGTGGGATGTGCCTATGGCTTTTTTCTGGCCGATGCCCAATCCCTGTTTGCCAGGGTGGCGGGAATGGACATCTCCGCGCATGCGATTCAGATGGCCATTCAACGGTTTCATCTGGATGTCCGCTGCGGGGATTTTTTGCAGATGCCGGAAACCTCCCGCTACGACATCTTGTGCCTGTGGGACACCGTCGAACACCTGGCCAGACCAGACCTGTTCATCCAAAAAGCGGCCCAAGTGTTGCAGCCGAATGGATGGCTCGCTCTTACCACCGGCGACATCGGCAGCTTGAATGCCCGCCTGAGAGGAGCCAAATGGCGCCTGATTCATCCTCCGTACCACATCCACTATTTTTCCAAAAAGACCATGACCGCCTTGCTGGAACGGTGCGGATTTGAAGTCGTTCAGGTAAGCCATCCGGCAGTCTACCGCTCCTTGCGCATGATGCTGTATCTGAGCTGCAACCTGCGCAAGGAGCAGAACTCGCGTTTGCTGTCCCTGCTGGACCGCTGGTCCTTCCTCGACCGGGAGGTGCCATTCAACCTGTTTGATCTGATGTTCGTCGTGGCGCGCAAAAAAGAAAGGCCCACTCCGGATTCCGGGGCGTGATCAGTTCGGTTGAATTGTAAAATTTAAGTTATGCATTCTGCCAGCGGCTATCAAGGCTGCCTTTGACCTGCTTTGTTGATCTGAATGGCTTCAGCCTTATGATTCCCGCCGGACGGCGGTAGCGTCTGGGGGTGGGTTCGTGTTATGCTGGCGCATGCATGAACCAAGATCCGTGGACACAATCGATGACTGACCGGCCCGCATGATGCACGCGATGGAGATGATGGAAATCTGGCAAACGGCCCTGGCCGTGGTCAAGGAACAGGTCGCACCGCGGGTGTTCGACATGTGGATCAAGCCCCTGCGCCTCGGTCGGGAAAAGGAACGGGGACGGGTGGAAATCCTGGCCGGCAACGACTTTTCCGCCGATTACGTCCGGGATCACTATGGCGCCTTGCTGGAGTCGGCCCTGTCCGCCGCCGCCGGACGGGCCGTGTTGCCGCTGTTCGCGGTGGATCCCAATCCCCCGGAACCCACCCCCACCGCCGAACCCGCCCCCCGGCCCGTGGCCCCCTCCCGCGCCGGCGTGGATGGACGCTACACCTTCGAGAGCTTCGTGGTGGGCAGCTGCAATCAATTCGCCCACGCGGCTGCGGCAAGGGTGGCGGATGCCCCGGCAACCGCCTATAATCCCCTCTATATCCAAGGGGGTGTGGGACTCGGCAAGACCCATCTGCTCCACGCCATCGGCAATGCCCTGCTCCGTTCGCGTCCGGATGGTAAGACGCTTTATATCACCTCGGAAAAATTCATGACCCAGCTCGTGGATTCCTTGCGTTTCAGGCAGGTACACAATTTCAAGGAGAATTTCCGCTCCGTCGATGTCTTGTTGGTGGACGACATCCAGTTCATCGCCGGCAAAAAAGCCACCCAGGAGGAGTTTTTCCACACCTTCAACGCCCTCCAGGAGGCCAACAAACAGATCGTTATCTCTTCGGACAGCTTTCCCGGGGAGATCGAACACCTGGAAGAGCGTTTGCGTTCCCGTTTTTCCCAGGGGCTGGTGGTGGACATCCACCCTCCGGACCTGGAAACCCGCATGGCCATCCTGAAAAAAAAGGCCGCCCAGGAAGGCATGGATCTGCAAGACGATGTGGCTTTTTTCCTGGCCGAGGCGATCCAGACCAATGTCCGGGAGCTGGAAGGGGCGTTGATTCGGGTTTTCCTGCTCGCCTCCCTGGAAAAAGAACCCATCACCTTGTCTTTGGTCAAGGAGTCCCTGCGGGGCACGGTCCGGCGCAATGAGCCGAGACTGGTCTCCATGGAAAAAATCATCGAAACCGTGGCCGCCTACTACAAGATCCGCCCCCTGGATATCCGCTCCGAAAAGCGGGCCAGACGCTACAGCCATCCCCGTCAGGTGGCCATGTTCTTGTGCAAGCAGTTGACCAAATACTCCTATCCGGATATCGCCTTCGAGTTTGGCGGTCGCAATCATACCACGGTGCTGTATGCCGTGGACAAAGTCGCGTCCCAGCAGCAGGTGGATACCGATCTGGAGCAGACCATCAGCACGCTGGTGGCCATGCTGCGCAAGTGACAACCCCGTGACCGGGATGTTCCCATTCCCGAAAAAACGTCAACCAAGGCATCGAAAACATGGAATTCTTCATTGACCGTGACCCTTTTCTGAAAGTTCTGGCCCGCATTCAGACCGTGGTGGAACGGCGCAACACCATGCCGGTTCTGGGCAATGCCCTGTTGGAAGTCGTGGATGGCCTGCTTACGGTGTCGGCCACGGATCTGGAGGTGTCGGTGCGGACCGTCACCCCGGTGGAAGGGGTGGTGGATGGCGCCTTGACCGTCGGCGCCCGGGTGCTGTTCGACGTGGTCAAGGAGTTGCCGGCCCGGGCCATCCGTCTGCGCAAAGAGGGCGAACGACTGCTCCTGACCTGTGATCGGGCCCGCTTCGACCTGGCCACGCTGCCCGCCTCCCAGTTTCCGAACATTCCCGGAGCCGATGGGGAGTTCCATCTGGTCATTCCCCGGGAACAGCTCGCCATCATGCTGGAAAAGACCCAGTTCGCCATGTCCACGGACGAAACCCGTTACGTCCTCAACGGCATTTTCGTGCAGGTGACCGCCGCCGAGGATCCTCAAGCCCCGGGTCGCATCCGCATGGTGGCCACCGATACCCACCGCATGGCCATGATGGAACAGTCCCTGGAGTTCCCGGTTCCGGAAAGTCGGGAGGTGATCCTGCCGAAAAAAACCGTCTTCGAGATCCGCAAACTCCTGGAAGAAGATGACAACGATCCGGAACTGATTCTGGGTGCCGGTCATGTGCAGTTGATCAAGCCTGGAATCACCCTGGTTTCCAAGGTGGTGCAGGGCCGCTTTCCCGATTGGCGACGGGTGGTGCCCACAGGCAACACGGTCCTTCTGACCACCACCCGGGAGGCGTTCCATCAGGTGGTGAAACGCATCTCCACCCTTTCCCACGAAAAAACCCTCGGGGTGCGTCTGCTGATCGAGTCCAACCGCATGCGGATCGTCTCGGTCAATCCGGATCAAGAAGAGGCGGAAGAGGAAATGGCGGTCTCCTTCGAGGGTGCGGATCCCATGACCATCGGTTTCAATGCCCGTTATCTCCGGGAAATCCTGACCGCCCTGACCGGCGAAACCGCCCAGTTCGCCTTCAAGGACGATGAATCCCCGGTGCTGGTGTACGATCCGGAACACAGCAACGCTTTGTTCGTTCTGATGCCCATGCGGGTGTGACGCCTGCAACGGCGCGGTTCGGGGTGTTGGCCCATCATGCTGCTGGAATGGCTCCGATTGCAAAACTTTCGCAACATCTCCGAGGGATCGTTGCGGTTCGGACCCGGACTCAACCTGATCACCGGCGCCAACGGTCAAGGCAAGAGCAACCTCTTGGAAGCGGTGGGACTGCTGGCCACGGGGCGTTCGTTTCGACGGGTCCACTCCGGGATCCTGCGCCGCTGGGAGCAACCCTGGTTCCGGGTGAGCGGCGCCGCCCGGGTGGCGGGCATGACCCGTACCCTGGATGTGGTGGGAGAACCGGGACGCCAGGTGTTCAAGCTGGACGGCAAACCCATGGAGTCGGTCTCCCGCATGGAACGGGCCTTGGTGGCGGTGATCATCACCCCGGAAACCCCTCTGCTGGTACGGGGTGGACCCGGCGAGCGGCGGGCCTTTCTGGATTGGGTGATCTTTTGCGCGGACCGGCGTCACGGGGTGGAGTCCAGAGGGTATCAACTGGCCTTGCGGGCGCGGCAGAAACTGCTGCAAATCCCGGGTCGGGATCGGCGGGAACTCGATGCCTGGGAGGCCCAATTGGGACTTTTGGGAGCCCGCATCGGGGATCGGCGTCACCGGGCGGTCGGTCATCTGGGACGGGTGCTGCCTCCTTTTCTGGAACTGCTGGGATTGGCCCCGGAAACCTGCGACATGGCCCTTTCCGGAGACCTGGAGCCGCTGTTTTCCCAGGGCCTCGGCCTGGAGGCGGTCACCGCCTGGTTGCGGGAGGCGCTGATGCAAAAACGGGAACGGGATCGAACCTCCGGCACCACCGGTGTCGGTCCGCAACGGGATGATCTGGTTTTGCGGCTGTCGGGTCATCCGGTGGCCCGCTACGGCTCCCGCGGTCAACAAAAGCGGTTCGCCTTCGCCTTGAAACTGGCGGAGGCGGGTTGGCTGGAAGAGATTCTGGGGGAACCCCCGGTGATGGTGTTGGACGATCCGGTGGCGGAACTGGATCGGGAAGGAGCGCAAGGGTTGATGCAACTCATGTCCGGTCAGGGTCGGCAGGTGTTCGTGGCCGCCCGGGAAGCCGGAGAGATCCCATGGCCGGGTGGCGCGTCGGTGGAGCACACGGTGGTCGCGGGGGTATTTCAAGTCAGCACGGAGCCTAGGAATTCATGACCATATCGGAAGAAAACGCCCTGGCCGCCAACGCGGCTGGCGAGTACGGCGCAGACAGCATCAAGGTCCTCAAAGGGTTGGAGGCGGTTCGCAAACGTCCAGGCATGTACATCGGCGATACCGATGACGGCACCGGATTGCATCACATGGTGTTCGAGGTGGTGGACAACGCCATCGACGAAACCCTGGCCGGCTATTGCGACCGGATCGATGTGGTGTTGCGCAGCGATGGCGCCGTGACCGTGCGGGACAACGGACGGGGTATTCCCACCGAAATCCATCAGGAGGAGGGCCGGTCCGCAGCCGAGGTGATCATGACCGTGCTGCACGCGGGAGGCAAGTTCGATCAGAACTCCTACAAGGTGTCGGGAGGTCTGCACGGGGTGGGGGTGTCGGTGGTCAACGCCCTCTCCGCACACCTGGAACTCACCATCCGTCGCAACGGCGAAGTGTGGCATCAGGAGTATCGGGAAGGGGATCCGGTGGCCCCGATCCGGCGCATCGGCGAAACCAAGGGAACCGGTACCGAAGTGACCTTCCGGCCCAGTCTCCAGGTTTTCACCGATGTGACTTTTTCCTTCGACATCCTCTCCCAGCGTCTGCGGGAGCTGTCGTTTCTCAACTCCGGGGTGAACATCCGGATCCGGGAAGAGGCCACGGAAAAAGAGCATCATTTCCATTACGAAGGGGGCATCCGCTCCTTTGTCGAGCATCTCAACCGGGCCCGTACCCCGTTGATGACCCCGCCGATCTATTTTTCCGAATTGCGCGGTATCATTCAGGTCGATGCCGCATTGCAGTGGAACGACTCCTATCAGGAAAATGTCTACTGTTTCACCAACAACATTCCCCAGCGGGACGGAGGCACCCATCTGATCGGGTTTCGTTCCGCCCTGACGCGGATTCTCAATCAATACGCCTTGTCCATGGGCCTGCTCAAAAAGGACAAGGGGGCGACTTTGGCGGGTGAGGATTGTCGCGAAGGGTTGACGGCGGTGTTGTCGATCAAGGTGCCGGATCCCAAATTCTCGTCCCAGACCAAGGAAAAATTGGTCTCTTCCGAGGTGCGCACCGCGGTCGAAGGGGTGATGGCCGAGCATCTGGCCACCTATTTCGAGGAGCATCCCCAGGAGGCCAGACGGATTCTGGCCAAGACGGTGGAAGCGGCCACGGCCCGTGAGGCGGCCCGCAAGGCCCGGGAGTTGACCCGTCGCAAGAGCGCTTTGGAAATCTCCTCGCTGCCCGGCAAGCTGGCGGACTGTCAGGAGAAGGATCCGGCCTTGAGCGAACTGTATCTGGTGGAGGGGGACTCCGCAGGCGGTTCGGCCAAACAGGCCCGGGATCGGAAATTCCAGGCCATTTTGCCGCTGAAAGGCAAGATCCTCAACGTGGAGAAGGCCCGTTTCGACAAGATGCTTTCGTCGGCGGAGGTGGGTACCCTGATCACCGCCTTGGGAACCGGCATCGGCGCCGAGGAGTACAACCTCGCCAAATTGCGTTATCATCGCATCATCATCATGACCGACGCGGACGTGGACGGTTCTCACATCCGCACGTTGTTGTTGACCTTTTTCTTCCGGCAGTTCCCGGACATCATCGAGCATGGATATCTGTACATCGCCCAGCCGCCTTTGTATCGTCTGGCCCGGGGCAAGACGGTCCGTTATCTCAAGGACGAAGAGGCGCTGGTGGAAGTGTTGATGGAAGGGGGACTGGAGGGGTTGGAACTCCTCACCGATGAGGGAGTGATGCCCGCCGGGGAGTTGGAAGGGGTGATCCGGGAGGCGCGACGTTATCAGGTATTGCTGGATCGGCTCTCCCGTCGTTTCGACCGTCGGGTGGTGGCCGCGGCGGTGGAACGGGCCAAGGTGACTCCGGAGAATCTCACCGGTCTGGAGACCGCCCAGGAGACCGCCGGACGGTTGCGGGAGGCCTTGGAGAAGGAGGATGGGGCGGGTCGTCTGACGGTGCTGGTGGAACCGGATGCGGAACTGGAGAATGCCCACGTTCTGGTGATCCGACGGACTGTACACGGGGTATCGGTGGAGATGCGTCTGGATGGGGAACTGGTCCGTTCGCCGGAGTATCGGGAGATGTCCCAGTTGTCCGGGCGGATCGGATCGCGTTTGGGAGAACGGGCCCGGTTGCGCAAGGGGAGCCAGGAGACGCTTGTAACCGGGTTGGAATCCTTGTTGAGCCAGGTGATGGCCGAGGGGCGCAAGGGATTGTCGATCCAGCGTTACAAAGGCTTGGGTGAAATGAATCCCGAGCAGCTCTGGGAGACCACCATGGATCCCAAGATTCGTATTTTGTTGCAGGTGCGGGTGGAAGATGCCATCGAGGTGGATTCGGTCTTCACCACCCTGATGGGAGACGCGGTGGAGCCGCGGCGGGAGTTCATCCAGGCCAATGCGTTGAATGTCGTCAATCTGGATGTGTGATTTCGTCACCCCGATTGGAGAATTCTGGCTGCACACCCGTGATCACGGGATTGTCGCCCTGTCGGTCGATCCGCCGGATCAACCCGGATCCGAGGTTTTATGTCGTCTGGTGGGGGGGTGGTTGCAGGATTATTTTTCCGGCGCCGCTCCCTCCCTGGCGGCGCTGCCCCTGCGCCCTGAAGGGACCGCCTTTCAGCAACGGGTCTGGGAGGCGATGCGGACCATTCCCGCGGGCCGGGTCGAAAGTTACGGTTCCCTGGCCCGGCGTCTCGGTTCGGCTCCCCGGGCCGTGGGTCGCGCTTTGGCCCTCAATCCCATTCCGATTCTGCTGCCGTGTCATCGGGTGGTGGCGGCGGATGGGGATCTGACGGGCTACAGTGGGCCAGGGGGCGTGGCCTCCAAACGGTTTCTCCTTACCCTGGAAGGCCTCCCCATCCTCGAAAAAAAAGCAGGCTTTCGGGTGGCGCCGCCACTTGACGTGTGAGCTTTCCCACCGCTTCCGCCGATGGGGCGCCTCTTTGGGTCGGGTGTTCAGGAAAAAAAGGTCTGGCATCCGCTCACTTTGAAATCTCTAGAGAAAGCTCTTCAAATTTTTTCTGCATCTCCACATTTTCAAACGGGGCAATTTCTGGAATTTGCAGATTGATCAACGCATCAAAGATGGTATTGCTTTCCTTGAGCAGACCAAGAACCTCGGAACTGATGCGAACGGTTGCGTAGGTGTTGATGGCAAGGTGCAAATCTTTCATGGCGTTGTTTCTGGCCTTGACCACCTTTTCCTTCTGCGTGTTCAGCATCTTCAGATAGAGTTTGGCCGTCTTGATGAGCAATCCTTGCGCTTTGATGTTGCTTTGATAAAAGGATTTCTTGCTTTCGCCGTCAGCGGTCATGCCGCTTTGTGTGGACTGCATCAATTGTTCAGTCTTGGATATCAAATCATCCAGTTTCGGGGCATATCTGGTCTCGATCTGCGCAATGTATTTGTTTTGCATGTAGACGATCAATTCCAGCAACACCATATGCATCCCGTAATATTTCTTGGCGTGGGCAATGTTTTCTCCGCTGCTTGAGGTGAGTTCCATGAGTTGGCTGGTGACAACCTTCAAGACATCAAAAACCAGTACCATTTGAATGATGTCTTCGGAATCGACTCTCGACAGCAAGATGGCCACCTGCTCTTTGTTCAGCTTAAGGCCGGCGTCATGAAGCTGTAAAATGAGCGTGTTGTTGAGTTTTTCGATTTCTGCTTTCAACTCGGAGATTTCACTCTGGGCGTTCTTTATTTTTTTGTCATAACCTTCTTTGGTGGTCTTTACGGTATCTTCAATGGGTGCGGATATGCGCGCTTCTTTGTAGGACTGAATTTCGGCTTCTTTTTTGCTGATGGCTTCACGCAGGGAAACATTTTTGGTCCGGTGTTTTTCAATCGTTTCATCTTCCAGCAACAAGATGATTTGATCCAGAATCTTGTTGAAATCCGTATTCAGGGATTTCTTGTCCGCTTTGACCCATGAAGAATCCGGGGCTTCCGACCTTTTGTCGTGAATGTCGCGAGCGGCGTTCATCCTGTCGAGAAGCGGTTCCCATATCGCATTGAAGTGATCCTGTTTGGTTTTGGCGGGAGTTTTCGTGTCGTCCGTTTTGGCCAGTTGGTCGTGGATCAGATCCGTTGCTTTTTTGGTCAAATCAGAGGATTCAACCGCTGTTTTGGTTTCGTCATAGATTTTTTTCGTGCCATCCAGGGCGCCTTTCAGCGAATCCTGCCATTCGGCATGGGCGGTGGACGACAGGACCAACAGAAGAGGAAGTAACAATTTTTTCATGGAGACCCTCAAAAAAGCGGGATGTTTGGGTTCTGCACACGAACGACTCGCCTGATGGGAAGAGCATAAGGGCATGTTTGAGATATCACAATATTTTTTGATCGGAATCGGCCCGTTTGAAGCGGAACCTCTGTGGAGCGTGGGATGACGACGGGTCATTCATGATGGACACGGCTGCGATACCGAGAAGCGCGGCATGGCCCTGGATGTCTGAGGCAAGGGGGTGGAGAGAGAGCATGGTTACAGGCAAAGCGGAAAATAATGTGATCGCGTTACTTTTCGGACTGGAAAAGGCGGCATGATATGACTATGATGACAAAATTGACCGCTTGTTTTTCCCGAAAAAACATGGCTGGCCTGCCGTGGTTACCACAGGGTGGGCTTCCGAACGCGATGAATCCTGTCCTCTTGTTGATAATATGGATATCGCAATTCATATAATGCTTAATCATCTATTTGATTTTGATTAATTTTAAGTAATTCACGCATTCGGAAATGCATTGAACGGTTGAGAACTTTGGATTGCTTTGGGTCATAGATTGTTTGAATGGCAAAGGCCTGCATGATTATGACCAAGCTTCCCACTCTTGGTGTCTCCATCAAGCCGAATGGCGGGGCGCACACCTTTGCGTCGGATCCCGATTGGATGCCCGCCAAAAAGCTGGGGGATGCCCAGGCGGCCTATCGTTTTGCCCAGCGGCATTGGACCCCCAAGCTGACGGACGCGTTCAAGGAACAACTGGATCATTCGGCCAACCTGTTGTTCATTTCCCAGCCCAGCACCAGCGGGGTCAACGTGTTGCCGACCGGCTTGGCGGAAACGTTGGCCATGGTCCATGGAGGCCGGTTTCTGGACGGAGAGCGTCATTTCCGGGCGTACCATCTGACGGAGTCCAAGAACATTCCCCCGGAACGGCGTGTTTTGCATCGGAGGGATTATGAACTCCGCGATCCGGAGCGACTGCGCGTCCTGACCTGCGGAAAAATAGTGGTGGTTGTCGATGATATTTTTACATCCGGTGGCTCTGCCGGGCAACTCATCCGTACCTTGCAGGAGGCTGGAATTTCGGTTCAAGCGGTGGTGGGGTATGTCGGGGATACCCGTTTGAACCCGGATCCGCAAACCATCTCCGCATTGCAGAATGCCATCCGGCACACCCACATGAACATCAAAGGCAAAGACTTGGCTGCCCTCCTGACACGGGCCGAAGTGCGGGGTCTCACGAGGTTGATCCACGATGCGCGAACTTCTGAATCCATCCAAACCATTGCCCGCGACCTACAAGGGTTACTCTTCGGAGGCGTTGATCCAGGTGTGGGAACAGATCCGCAGCCCCCAGGGGGCACCCCTTGATACCCCGCGTGCGAAAATCGGGGCAATGCGGGATCTGTTTCTGGAATATCAGATGACGCCATTGTTCAAGCGGCCACCGGGAGAACGGGAGGTGGGGCGGGAAGAGGGGTAGCGATTGCCAGGAACGGCCAACACACCCTCCATTGCCAAGTCATTCTGCTAGAAGTGTCCGATCAAATCTTGATAAGCACATGATCTGATGGTGGAAAAATCACCAATCAAGCTTGGCTTGAGATGGAGTCAACTCGCTTGTGAGCGGTGCTTTGGGCGGTGTTGTTTTGTATTGACAATCACCACACACTGGCAGTACGATCCGTATATCTGTCATATATACACCCAAGGAGAAAGCCATGCGTGATGCCGCCATCAATCTGCGGGTACTGGCCGAGCAACGGGATCTCATTGACTACGCCGCGCAGTTGCTCGGTAAAACCCGCTCAGACTTCATGCTCGAAGCTGCGTGCGACCGGGCGCAGGCGGTAGTCCTCGACCAGGTTTTCTTCAGTCTGGATGCCGAAAAGTATCGGCAGTTTATCCAACTCCTGGACGCACCACCTGCCCACAATCCGGGGCTGGAACGACTCATGGCGGTCCAGACTCCCTGGGAATCGGCCGCCCAGTCATGACGGTGAAGCTGGGGGCACCGGAACCGCTCTCCCCAATACACCGCCTGGACGGTTTCGACTGCGGCGAGAGTGTCCTGGATGAGTGGCTGAAGCGGCGGGCGATGGCCAACCAGTTAAGCGGTGCCAGTCGGACGTTTGTGGTGGTCAATCAGGATGGCCGGATTTGCGGCTATTATGCCCTGGCGGCTGGTGCCGTCTCGCACCAGATGGCCACAGGTGCAGTGAGGCGCAACATGCCGGATCCTATCCCGGTGCTGGTGTTGGCCCGCCTCGCGGTGGACCGCCGTGAGCAAGGCAGACACCTGGGGGCCGCTTTGTTGCAGGATGCTGTCAATCGGGCGGTGGCCGTGTCGCATAACGCCGGGGTCAGATCACTGCTGGTGCATGCCCTCCATGACCGGGCCAAAGAATTTTACCAGCACTATGGTTTTCAGGAGTCTCCGGTGCATCCGATGACCCTCATGTTGCTCCTGCATAAACCCTTGAGGGGCATGACCGAGAACAAACAGTGCGTGGGCAGTTGAGACCGAGACTGTGTTGTGAGCAGTATTTTGCCCGTTCTGGAAGATCGGTTACAGGTCGGCACCACCGAGCAAACTGGCCAGCCCTGCGTTGACCACTTCAGCGTCCGAAGATGCAAGCTGTCCAAGCATGCCCCGCACCAGTCGATGGTCCAGGGTGAAGAGCTTGAAGCGCACCTTGGAGGGGGAGGGCAAACCTGCGGTAGCCAGATCAGTGATCGGGCAATCGAGGGGCCAGGGCGCATTGTCTGACGAAGTGATCATGGCCATGACCGCATGGCCGGCCACCGTATTGAAGCGCCCCGGATCGGAGAGAACCAGGGCAGGACGGTTCTTGGTGGCGTTGCGGTCAGTGACGAGGAGATGCATGTGGCAAGAGATTGATAAAACCATCACTTAGCATCATCCAGCATCCTCACAAATCCCTGCTGAAGGTAGCAAGTGGGTAGCAATTCCGGAAGCAATACACCTTCAAAACTTCTGTAACTCGTTGATTTATTTGGTGTCCCCGGCGCGATTTGAACGCACGGCCTACGGATTAGGAATCCGTTGCTCTATCCGGCTGAGCTACGGGGACCAAGCAGCGAAGCATGTTAGTTCATTTCCGTCCCATGGGCAACGGCTTTGTCGGCAGACTTGACGCGGGGGTTTGGATAGTCGATAATATTGCCGTCCATTTCATAATGAAATGAAAATTCACAAACGCTTACCATGGGGGAGGGGTCGGGGACGGCCCTTGAGATGAACATGACCGCATCAGAAACGCTCGTGGCCTTGAAAAAAGAGAAAAAACAGCTTAAAGTCAAAATCAAGCAAACCCGCAAGTCGATCAAACAGGAAAAAAAGGCGCTGCAATCCAAATCCAAATCCAAACCAAAAACCACCAAGAAAAAAATCGAGCGCCCCGAAGAACCCAAAACCGTCACGCCTCCGGAACAACCACCGGTCGTTTGATTTCCGGCAGCCACAAACCAGCATCCAGGGACCATGGACAATCTCAAGAAAGTTCTGGCGTGCAAACAGGTCTTCGAGGCCGAGGGACGGCAGGCCATGGGGGTGCGCCTGCCGGAGGAGTTGGCCAAGGCGTTGCGCTGGGAACTCCATCAATACTATGGAGCCGATCCCGGCGAGACCCTGACCACCCTGTATGGCATGGAGGTTCTCTCCCTGGATGCTCCGGAGGTGAGCTTCGAGGTGTGATGCCCCGCCCGCCGGAGGTGAGCTTCGCGGTGTGATGCTTCGCCCGATTGTGATCCCCCGATCGTGACGGATCGGGGGATCGGCTTCGGTGGGTCAGCCCTGGGCATACCGGTCGATGGCCGCCAGCAGACGGGGCTTGGTGATTGGCTTGGTCAGATGCTCCGAGCATCCGGCCTCCAGGGTTTGACGTTCGTTTTCCGCAAAAGCGTGGGCGGTCAGGGCGATCACCGGTATCGGAGCGTGTCCATTGGCTCTCTCCCAGGCCCGGATCGCCCGCGTGGCGGCATATCCATCCATCACCGGCATTTGCACATCCATCAATACCAGATCGAAACGCTCTCCCGAAGTGACCCGGGTCACCGCCTCTTCCCCGTTTTGGGCCACGCTCAACCGGTGGGGGGTCTTTTTCAAAAAAGCTTTCACCAACAAAATGTTGTCTTCGGAGTCGTCCACCACCAGAATCGTCAGTGCCCGCTCCCTGGCCGGATCGTCCTGGGTGGAATGGCTGGAAGCGTCGTTGGATTCGGCGGTCAGCACGGCCCGGAGCGCCTCCCAGAGCGCTTCACGTTTCACCGGATGGGTCAGGATGCGCAGGCCCGGATCCTGGGATGTCTCTTCTTCGGGCGGTTGGGCGGTGATGGCGATTATGGGCAGGGTGGACTGTTCCAGTTCTCCGCGCAGTCGCTGAACGGTTTCGATCCCCGCTTTTTCATGCTCCCCGAATGACAGTACCACCACCCGGCACGACCGCCCGGAATAGCGGGCTGCCCGCCAGGCGCTGGCCGCCAGGGACAGATTCGGCACCGGTTCCACCTCGCATCCCAACTCCGCCACCATGCGCATGAGGGCCAGACGGCTTTCCGTGCGGCTGTCCACCAGCAAAACACGTACCCGGTTCCAGTGCATCCCCTCGGGACAGGGGGGATGCGGGGAGTCCTCCCGGGGTTCGGTCACTTCAAAGACGGCGCTGAACCGGAAGGTGCTGCCTTCACCCGGTGCGCTTTCCAGGGTCATCCGTCCCCCCATCAGATCCACCAGACGCCGGGAAATGGCCAAGCCCAATCCGGTTCCGCCGAACTGGCGGGTGGTCGAGGCGTCCGCCTGGGTGAAGGCCTCGAAGACTGACGTCTGTTTTTCTTTCGGAATGCCGATGCCCGTGTCTTGCACCGCAAACCCCAATCCTCCCACTCCCAGGGACTCCTCCCGGATCACATGAATGGAGATCCGTCCCGCAGGCGTGAACTTGACCGCGTTGCCGATGAGATTGATCAGAATCTGACGCAGCCGCTTGGCGTCTCCCTGGAGCAGATCCGGCACATCGGGCGCGATATCCAGGGTCATGTCCAATCCTTTTTCCCGGGCCCGCATCCCCATGATGTCCATAATGCGTTGCAGGCTTTCCCGCAAGGGGAACGGAGCCAGTTCCAACTCCATGCGTCCCGCTTCCACCTTGGACAGATCCAGGATGTCGTTGATCAGTTCCAGCAGGTTGTCGCCGGCCTTGCGGAAAATGCCCACGTAGCGTCGTTGTTCCGGGGTGAGATCGGTCTCTTCCAGCACCTCCGCCATGCCCACGATCACATTCATCGGGGTGCGGATTTCGTGGCTCATGGTGGCCAGGAATTCGCTTTTGGCCCGGTTGGCTTCTTCGGCTTCCAGTTTGGCCTCCAGCAGGGTGGCTTCGGCCTTTTTGCGTTCGGTGATGTCCATGGCCATGGTGATGATCAAGCCATCCGGATCGTCCATGGCGCCCATGGGCCGGGAACGCACGATCCAGACCCGCTGTTCCCCGGAGGTGGCCACGATGGTCAACTCCCCCTCCTTGAAGGGGGCGTCCACCGGAAAGCTCGCGTCCAGCAACGTCAGGGCCGACTCCCGGTCTGCGGGCAGCAAGGCCCGTTCCAGCCAGGCGTTCAGGGTGGAAATTTCCCCCAGGGCCTGACCCGACCAGTCGCTCCAGCGTCGGTTGACCAGAATCACCGTGCCATCCGCCGCGTGGATCATGATGGGAATCGGTGCGTGCAGCACTGTGCGACGCAAACGCTCTTCGCTTTCCCGGTGGGCCCGGGTCATGGCCACCGCCTGAGCCAGCGCCCGTTCCCGGCTGGAACTCAACGACCATCCGGCAAATCCCAAAGCCAGACTGATCAGACCCCCGGCGATCAGTACGATATCCGATCCCCGTTTCGGGTGATACTGGGCGAAGAGTGGACCCGGCGTGAAGCGATAGGTCCAGCCGATTCCCTCTTCGCTGCCCCGGACCACCACGGTCCAATCCGGATCGTCCGGGGGGGTGGGGAGGTCGGGATGGGAGTCGAAAATCAGTGCCGTGGGCCGCAGGGAGGGACCGTCGAACAGTTCCACGCGAATTTGATTCGGTTCGTGACGGAACAGATCCTGAAACAGAATTCCGGCGTCATACACCACCGCCACCCATCCCAGCAGGGCATGACGCCGTTCCGAGGTGTCGGTGAGGGGCATGCCCATGCGGTAGACCGGAGTGAGTCGCAACAGTTCGGTGCGGGCGGTGCTGTTGGGACCGTTGCGCAGAAACGGAGGAGAAAAAAGCGGCAGTCCGGAATCCGCCGCCTGTCGGGCGGTCTGACGGCGTCTTTTTTCCGTGCCGATGTCGTGACCGGGGGTGAACGGCGTGTGATCGGTTTCCAGGGAGTGGTGATAGGTCACGGCGAAGTAGGTGTCCCGGGGTTCGTCGCTGGCGATCCGGTAGGCGGGATTGGCGAGCAGTTGACCGGTTTCCCGTTCAAAGTCTTCCCGTTCGGTTTCGTTCACCGGTTCCACGAAGGCCAGTTCCAGCCATCCGGGATGGCGTCCACGGGGGGTGAGGGCCGAGGCGAAGGTATGCCATTGTCGGCCTGTGACCTCTTTTTCCGACACGAACCAAGCGGCCATCACCCGGGAGAGGTCCGCGTGAACTTCCAGGCGGTCACGGGCGGTTTCCAGCAGCGCGGCGGAGAGCTTGTGAAACTGGTCCCGGGTCAGATCCGAGTCCCGGGTGGTTTCGTGATGCCAATACCAAAAGGTGCAGGCCAGACCCAGGGCCAGCAGCAGCCAGGGAATCAGGCGGGGATTGGAGACGGATTTGGGTAGACTTTCCATGGGGAAGCCCAAAAGAGGGGTGATGACCATCTCATACAACTGTGGCTGCTTTCCTGGTTTGCAAGGATAACGGAAAAAAGGGGTTTCGCCACCGGGAAAAAGCGCATCCGAACCCCTTCATCTTGGAAAGCGTTCCATGCCCCTTCTAAAGTGCCCCATCGGTGGACAACAGCTTGAATGAACGAAAGGAAATCCCCTCGGCAATGATGGAGCATGGCACTCTGGTCAACAGGCGCTTCCGGCAGGGTTTGGCGGAACTCGGTTCCCGTTTGCAAGGGGAGATCGCGGATCGGGTGGCGGGCGTGGAAGACGGTCCGGACGGGGTCACCCGGCGACGGGCGGAGGTGGAGCGGTCGCTGCGTTATTTCGCCAAGGTCTATTTCCCCCATTATGTCTCCGGGGAGGACAGTCTGCTGCACACCTGGCTGTACGAACGGTTGCCGCGTCTGGGCAAAGATCCGGGAAAAGGAACCAAATTGGCCTTGGCCGCTCCCCGCGGCGAGGCGAAATCCACCCTGATCACCCAGATTTTCACCCTGTGGCGGGTGATCACCGGTCGCAGTCGCTACATCATCATCATCATGGACGCCCACCATCAGGCCGCTTCCATGCTCGAAGCGGTCAAGGCGGAACTGGAGGCCAATCCCCGCCTGCGACGGGATTATCCGGATCATTGCGGCGTGGGTCGGGTGTGGCGGGAGGGTGTGGCGGTGACCCGGGTGGGGATCAAGTTGCAGGCGGCAGGCTCCGGGGCGCGGCTGCGGGGATTGCGTCACGGGGCGGCCCGGCCGGATCTGGTGGTGTGCGACGATCTGGAAAACGACGACAACGTGCGGGTTCGCGCCCAGCGGGACAAACTGGAAACCTGGCTGAAAAAGGCCGTCTTGAAACTCGGACCCCCGGACGACTCTTTGGATGTGATCTATGTGGGGACCATTTTGCATCACGATTCGGTGCTGGCGCGGATCATGGCCAATCCCTTGTGGGAGTCGCGCCGGTTTCAGGCGATCCTGCGTTGGCCCGACGACATGGCCTTGTGGGAACGGTGGCAGACGGTGTTGCACCACGAGGGAGAGGCGGCGGCGGATCGGTTTTACCGGGAGCGCCGGGAACGGATGGATGCCGGGGTCCAGCTCTCCTGGCCCGGGGTGCGGAGTCTGGAGACCTTGATGAAAATCCGCGCCCGGGATGGGGTCGATGCCTTCGACGCGGAAATGCAGAATCAGCCCATGCGGGAAAACGCGCCGTTCGGGGCGTTGGTGTATTGGAGCCGGGAGGGGGCGGATTGGCTGTATTTCGGGGCGGTGGACCCATCCATGGGCAAGTCGGGGGGGAGGGGAGATCCCTCGGCGATTCTGGTGGGGGGCTACGACCGCAATACCGGAGTCTTGCATGTGGTGGAGGCGGATATACGGCGTCGTTCTCCGGATCGGATCATCGAGGATGTCGTCGCCTGTCAGGCCCGTTACGCCTGTCGGTTGTGGGTGGTGGAGTCGGTGCAGTTTCAGGAGTTCTTCAAAGACGAACTGGTGAAACGGTCGGCGCGGGTGGGGATTCCGGTGCCGGCCCGGGGGGTCAAGCCCTCCCGGGACAAGGGATTGCGCATCGGCGCCTTGCAACCCCATGTGGCCAATGGTTTGATCCGTTTCCGTCAGGATCACAAGACCTTGCTGGATCAATTGCGTCACTGGGGGGAGTCGGATGCCCACGACGACGGACCCGACGCTTTGGAAATGCTGTGGCGGGTGGCCCGGGAGGGGGCGGGAAGCGTGGGGGAGTTCATCGCTTTGGGGGAGTCGCGGGCGGGTCTGGAGTCCCAGGTGCGTCGGGGTGGGGAGTGGGGTGGAGAGGGGTTCGGCAGCGTGGAGGGCGGCGTCTCCTGGCATGGATTCTAGGCGTGGAATGGACGTGTTGCGCGGGGCGTGGGATTGGTCGATAATTCCATGGTGCGGGGTTTGGTGTCGTTTTTTGTTTCATTCATCCGGAGGGTTTTTGTCCTTGAAACCGCTTGCGTCTTGCGTTCGTCCCACGGGTCCGGCGTTTTGGTTGGTGATGTTGCCGTTGTTGGGAGGGGTCTCCCCGCTGCACGCCGAAGAGTCGCCCCCGGAAGAGGCCCGGTTGCGTCGCGCCGTGGAAGAGGCGGAACGGAAATTCGGAGCGGACAGCAGCGTCACCGCGGCGGCCTGGACCCAGGTGGGAGAGATCCATCTGTCCACCGGCAAGGATGCCGAGGCCAAAAAAGCCTTTTCTCGGGCTTTGGAGATTCTGGAAAAACGTTTGGGCGCCGATCATCCCGAGGTGGCCGAGGCCCGAACCCGTCTGGCTCGGGCCAAGATGCGGCTGGGGGAGTTTCAGACCGCCCGGCTGATGCTGGAAGGGGTGGTCACCTCCCTGGACCGTTCCCTGGGGCCGAACCATCTGAACAGCGCCAGCGCCCGCATCAATCTGGCCCGGCTGCTGATGGCGGAACCGGAGCAGCGGGAGTCCGCCGCCAAACTGGTGGAAGGGGCCATGCCGGTATTGTCCAAGGGGTTGTGGCCGGATCATCCCCGTGTGGCGGAGGCGTGGCTGGTGTTGTCCCGGATCCGGTTCTCCCTGGGCCGCAACGAGGAGGCCATGGAGGCGGTGAAACAGGCGTTGCGCATCCGGGAAAAGACGTTGGGCGCCGATCATCCCCTGGTGGCCGAGGCGTTGCGGGAACAGGGACATCAATGGATCGCCCGGGGGGATCTGACCGGGGCTGAACCGGTGTTGCGTCGTTCCGTGGCGATTCTGGAAAAGTCCGGGGATGGGGCGTCGCTGGAGTTGGCCGAGAGTCTGGAGCGTCTCGGGGAGGGGTTGATCGCCATGGGGCGGCGCGTGGAGGCGGAATCCACCTTGAACCGGGTGTTGCAACTGCGGGAAAAGGTGTTGGACAAGGATCATCCCGGTCTGGTCAAGGTGTTGAACGATCTGGCCTTGTTGCGGCAGGGGGCGGGGGATCTGTCCGGGGCCGAGACTTTGTTCCGGCGCGCCCTGGCGGTGACCGAGAAGAGCATGGGGAGTGATCATCTGCAACGGGCGTTCATTCTGGGCAATCTGGCTCAGATCGAGGGCCGGCGGGGTCGGAGCGAGGAGTCGGATCGGTTGTTCGGGCAATCCATGGCCACGGCGGAGCGGTTTTTCAAGGGCAATCCGTTGGGTCTGTCCGACTGGTTGGCCAACCTGGGCATGGTGTTGCACAAGGAGGGAGCGACGGAGCGGGCCGGTCAACTGTTGCGACGGGCGGAGGAGTTGTTGATCGCCGCCTATGGGGCGGATCATCCCCAGGTGGCGCGGGTGAGTCGGGCCATTCGCGAACTGGGCAGCCTATCCCGGCCCGGGGTTTCATCCGGCTCTCTTGCCACCACCCGCAGCGAGCCGGTCTCCCCCCGCGCCGAATCCGTGGAGGGGAGAAAACCCGAAACGAAAACAACAGCGAAGCCCGAACCCGCGGAGGGAAAGAAACCGGAGCCGAAAGTGGCGAAGAAGCCCGAATCCGGGGAAGGGAAGAAACCGGAGCCTGGATTGGCGAAGAAATCGGAACCGGTGGAAGCGAGAAGGCCGGAGCCTGTGGTGGTGAAGAAGTCGGAGCCTGTGGTGGTGAAGAAGTCGGAACCGGTGGAGGTGAAAAAAACGGAGCCGGTGGAAGCGAGAAGGCCGGAGCCTGTGGTGGTGAAGAAGTCGGAACCGGTGGAGGTGAAAAAAACGGAACCGGTGGAGGTGAAAAAAACCGAGTCCTTGATGGCGCCGGCGGGACCGGCCTATGTGATCAGTCCTCCCACCATTGTGCCTTTGGACTCCCATGGGGCTTTGCCGTCGGTGGCCCCGGAGGCGGGGAGGGATCGGGGGATGGCTTTGGGGTCAGGTTCCATGGCCGCTGCCGTTCCGGTCAGAACCCAGAGCACCGAGCCGACCACCGGCATTCGGCAAGGTGCGGTGGTGCATCTTTCCTGTTTTGCCATGGGTTCTCCCCATTCCGCCTTGCTGGAGGAGAAGGTCCGCGCCCTGTCGTTGCCGGCCTATCGCAAGGCGGTCAAGAGTGGTGAAACCACCTTCGAGTGTGTGTTTTCCGGCCCCTTTGCCACGCGACCCGAGGCGTTGGCGGTGGCGGAACGGATCCGGGTGGAAGCCAGGGTGGAAAATCCCCTGGTGGGGCGTTATGCCCGGGGAGAGTAGGGCTGATGCGGAAGGCCTGGAAGGGGGATGACGCTCTTCCAGGTTTTCGGCCATCGAGGCTTTCGGGCGAGGGGTGGGGCTTTTGTGAAAGGGCGTTTTATCCGACTGCCCGTTACGCGGATTGGGTGGTCCCGGCTTTGGGGACTTTGGCGTTGGCGGTCCAGAGCAGATCACAGATTTCCGAGCTTGGCTGATACCCTTTGACCGCCGACAGCATGATGTTGCGCAACTCCGTGTAGTTGAACTCCTTGGAACAGATCGCCAGTTGATCCAGGTACTCCTTGACCACCGGCCAGGGGAGATACTCTTCCCGGGCGCGCATGATCATCGGGTGTTCGGTGGGTTGGGTTTCGTCTCCGATCAGCAGTTCTTCGTAGAGTTTCTCTCCGGGGCGCAGTCCGGTGAATTGAATGGGAATGTCTCCATCCGGATTGGTCTCGTCGCGTACCGTGAATCCCGACAGTTGAATCATCCTTTTGGCCATGTCCAGAATGTTGACCGGGCTGCCCATGTCCAGAATGAACACGTCTCCGCAACGGGCCATGGCTCCGGCCTGGATCACCAGTTGGGTGGCTTCGGGAATGGTCATGAAAAAGCGGGTCACGCTGGGATCCGTGACCGTGACCGGTCCACCTTTTTTGATCTGTTTGTAAAACAAGGGAATCACCGACCCCGACGAGGCCAGCACATTGCCGAAACGCACCATGGAAAAACAGACACCGCTTTGGGATTTGGCGTAGGCTTGCAGGATCAGTTCCGAGAAGCGTTTGGTGGCCCCCATGACATTGGTGGGCCGGACGGCTTTGTCCGTGGAGACCAGGATGAAGGTTTCCGCGCCGCCATCAATGGCGGCCTGGGCCATGTGCCAAGTGCCGAAGATGTTGTTCTGGATTCCTTCTATGGGATTGTATTCGATGATGGGCACATGCTTGTAGGCGGCGGCGTGATAGATGGTCTGCACGCCGAAGGTGGTGATCACCGACTGCATGCGCAAGCGATGCAACACGCTGCCCAGAATGGGAACCAGTTCGATGGCGCTGGTGGCGTTCTTCTTTTCCAGCAGGCGGCGCAACTCCCCTTCGATGCAATACAGGAAATATTCCGAGTGTTCCACCAGCACCAGGCGTCTGGGGTGGAGTTGGATGATCTGTCGGCACAGCTCCGAGCCGATGGAGCCCCCCGCGCCGGTGACCAGGACCACCTTGTCGGTGATGCACGCTTCCAGCAGGGATTGCTTGGGGGCGATGGGTTCTCTCCCCAAAAGATCCTCCACACACACTTCCTGGACATCATCCACCTGTTTGGCACCGCTGGCCAACTCCACCAGACTGGGAATCTCCTGGACGTGAATGGGCAGTCGTTCCAGGAATTTCAGGATTTCCCGGCGGCGGTGCCGGGAGACCGAGGGGATCGCCAGCAGCACACGCTGGATCGGAAAGTGTTCGGACAACTCCTTGATGCGTTGCGGAGAGTGGACCCGCAAACCATGAATCACGGTGTTTTGAATGTTCACATCGTCATCCAGGAAAATGATCGGTGTGAATTCCGTGCTTTGCTTGAGGGCCTGGGAGAGCTGGATGCCCGCGGCTCCGGCGCCGTAGATGGCGACGGGAATGCGGGTGTTCCGGATGTTGGACGAGTAGAGCAGATATTTGGCCAACAGACGGCTGCCGCCGATGGTCATCAGCAACAAGAAAAAGAACACAACCCAAAAAACAGGAAGAATTTTTCCATCACTTAAGGTAACAGTTATCAGCAGGGTGAGAAGGATGCTCAAACCGATGGATTTGAAGATCGTAAAAAAGAAGTGATCCCCGGTATGTTGCACCACAGCGCGGTACATGCCGGAATAGATGAAAACTGGAAACGAAATCAAGATGAAAATGATGGATTCGCGGAAAATGTCCGGGGAAATTTTGAGGGTGGGGGTTGGCGAGGTGATGAGATTGCTTAACCATTGGCAAGCCAAAATCATAACCAAGTCAACCATTAAAATGATTAATTGTTTCTGTCTGCGTGGGAGTTGGTGAATCCTGGAAATCAAACGGGGAGAAATGGGTATGTGAATACGCATGCTTTCCTGCTTTGTCAACGCGGGGACTGATGGAACACGGAGTCCTCCAGGGTTGGATAAAGAGAGGGTTCTGGATTTTCCCGATGGCCGTTTCGATTGTAAATATATCAGGATGATGGGGGGGTGGTCAATGATCTTGAATGTCAACCGGGGCGGAACTCTGCGAAACTTGGGTGTTGATACAAACTTTTATTTTTGATTGATTTAATTTTAATTATTAATCGACGATCGGATTCATGCCTTTTTTGTGTGCATGGGCGTGGGACGAGGATCCGATGTGCGATGATCAGGGGGAGGTGTGGGGTTTTTTGGGGGCGGTTTGTCTGTCCACGGCCACGGCCAGCCATACGAAGAGGAGACAACAAATCAACAGGCCGACCCATTGGATCAAGGCCTGGGGATGTCGGGCCAGATAAACCGCGCCACCTCCCATGGCGATCATCAACGCGTATTCGTGCAACACGGTTTTGCGATGGTTCCAGCCCACCAGGACAAGTCTTTGATAAAAGTGGGAACGGTGGGCTTGCCAGATTTTTTCGCGACGCAGGATGCGACGGATCAGGGTGACGGTGGCGTCGACCACGAAAGGCGAAAAGATCAGCACTCCCACCCAGGGGGCGAACAGGTGGTCCCGGTCGGCCCAGAAGGTGAGCGCTGCGGCCAGGAATCCCATGGGCACGGACCCCACATCCCCCATGAAGATCCGTGCCGGGGGAAAATTGTTGACCAGAAATCCGGCGTTGGCCGCGGAAAGCAGCAACGCGGTGGCAAAAAAGAACGGATGTCCCCCCAGCCAGCCCAGCAGGGCGAAAAATCCGAACCCGAACATTCCCATGCCTCCGGCAAAGCCATCCATGCCATCCATGAAATTGTACAGGTTCAAAAACCAGACGATGAACAGCAGCGAAAAGATCGGCCCGAACCATCCCAGCGGGATGGGATCCATGCCGGGGAACGAGAGAGAATCGAGGGAAAACCCTCCCAGGATGATCAGTGCGGCGGCGGACAGATGGCTCAGCAGGCGCACGCCCGGAGACAGGGAGCTTTTGTCATCCCACAACGAGGTGCCCATGATCACCAGCAGAGCCGTCAGCAGCAGCCATCCCCCCGGCAGATGGAAATGGTCGAGCCATCCGAAGAGCACCATCCAGGTGGGCAGGAATCCGGCCATGATGCCCAGTCCGCCGTTGCGGGGACGGGGTTGGACATGCAAGGAGCGTTCGTTGGGCAGATCCGCGATGTAGAGTCGGGAGGTCGGATTGGCCAGAGATCGGCTCAACCGGAACGCGATCAGAAAGGCCATCAGGGCGGTCAGGGCGTAGAGCATGATGTCAACTTTTGAAAAAGAAGCGGGGGTCTGGGGGATTCTTCCCCCAGGGTTTTGACTTTAAAATATTAAAATTTTATATTTTTAAAGTCCCAAGGACTTTGCCCTTGGATCCCACCAGGGGCCAATGGCCCCTGGACCTCGTTAGTGAAGGCACGCATCCCGAAAGGGGACCGGTTCAGACCGTGCGACGATTTTTTTCGACCACCTGTGCCATCCAGCCATTCAGGCGTTCGATCAGAGTTTTTTTATTGAACTCCTGCTGGGCGTAGGCGCGGCCATTGGCTCCCATCTCCTTGCGGCTTGCGGCGTCCAGGGCGGACAGTTTCAGGATGGCTTCCACCAGACCGGCCCCATCCCCGGATGGGCAGGTCAGACCGGCTTTGGCGGCGTGAATCACCGCGGCCCCTTCCCCGTCCAGCATGCCCAGGAGCGGAATCCCCGACATCAGATAGGATTGCACCTTGTTGGGAATGGTCAGGGCGAAAACCGGATCCCGTTTCAAGGCGACCAGCAAGGCGTCCGCGTGGACATAAAACGAGGGCATCCGTTCCAGGGGAAACCGCCCCAGCAACAAAAAGGATGATTCCAGTCCCCGTTTCACCGTTTCGCGGCGCACCCACTCCAGCATGCGCCCATCGCCGACGATCAGCCAGCGGATTTCCGGATGGCCTTTCAGACGTTCCGCCGCATCCAGGATCGCGGGAAAATCCTGCGCTTCTCCCACGTTGCCGGCGAACAGGATATTGAACGTTCCTGCCGGGGTGGTGATCTCCGGAGCGGGCGTGACGGCGCTTTGGGTGAAGACATCCTCGGTCCAGTTGGGGAAATAACGGATTTTTCCCGGATCGTCGCAGTACTTGACGATATTGCTTTCAAAGCCGGGTGACTGTTCCAGGATCAATTCGCAACGGTTGTAGATGAAGCTCACCAGCCGGCCCACCAGCCCCAGCAGCGCCGGGGAACGCACCACACCCAGGGCGGAGAGGGTTTCGGGCCACAGATCCTGAACCCAGAAAAGAATCGGAGCCCGTTTGAGTTTGGCCAGCAGGATGGCGGGCAGTCCCACGGTGACGGGTGAGAGCTGAAACACAAACACCACATCGAATGCCCGCCCCCGCAACAGCCAGGGGGCCATCAGACAGCCGGTCAGGACAAAGCTGATATAATTGACAATCAGGCTGATTTTGTTCTGCCCCCGGGGAAACAGGGGAACCCGCAGTATCTCTGCGCCATGCAATCTGGAGAAGTCCTGCGGATTTTTCTTGAACGCCTCGAAAACCGTCCCTTCCGGATAGTTGGGCAGGCCGGTCAATACCGTCACCTGATGGCCGGATTGGACCAGTTCGTGGGTCAGATCGTTGATCTTGAAATTTTCCGGCCAGAAATATTGACTGACAATCAGGATCTTCACGGTTTGTCACCTTGGGACTTTCCACGACCTTATGGCCGTGCGCTTTAAGGTCTTGTCGGGTGCAAGCTACTATCAAGGAGACCTGGCCGTCAAGGCCATTTCACGGGTCGTGGAAGGGTCGGAAAGATTTGGCCCTTTTATGTTTTGTAACCGTTCATACAGTCCGCCCATCGATACGCCTTGACAACGGGTTGAGCAACAATCAGATTGTCAAAACAGTCGCAGACGAACGGCTCCATGGCTGTACTGGCTGTTTTGTTTTGGGTTGTGGACCGGGATCCCTCGAATCGAAAACATGGACGGAAATTGAGCCGCCATTGGACATGATCACCTACGAATCCTTGAAAAATACGCTCGTCACCCGACCGGCAACCTGGCTGGTGACCGGTGTGGCTGGATTCATCGGCAGCAATCTGCTACAGACGCTGCTGCAACTGAATCAGTCCGTGGTCGGCCTGGACAATTTTTCCACCGGTTATCAAAAAAATCTGGATGATGTCCAATCCCTGCTGACAGCCGAACAGTGGAGCCGGTTTCGACTGGTGCGGGGGGATCTGCGCGATGAGGAAGCCTGTCAGCAGGTGTGCGTCGGGGTGGATTATGTGTTGCATCATGCGGCGCTGGGATCGGTTCCCCGCAGCATCGCGGATCCCATTGCCACCAATCAAAGCAACATCGACGGCTTTTTGAACATTCTGGTGGCCGCCCGGGATGCCCGGGTCAAACGTTTTGTCTATGCCGCCAGCAGTTCCACCTACGGGGATCATCCCCAGTTGCCCAAGGTGGAAGATCAGATCGGCAAACCCCTCTCCCCTTATGCGGTCACCAAGCTGGTCAACGAGATCTACGCCGAGCTTTTCTCCCGGATGTATGGTGTTCAGACCATCGGACTGCGTTATTTCAATATTTTCGGTCGTCGGCAGGATCCTTCCGGGGCCTATGCCGCGGTGATCCCCCAATGGATCGCCGCCATGATCCAGGACAAGGCGGTCCACATCAACGGCGACGGGGAGACCAGTCGGGATTTCTGTTACATCGACAATGTGATTCAGGTCAATCTGTTGGCCGCCACCACGGAAAATCCGGAGGCGGTCAATCAGGTCTACAACGTCGCCGTGGGGGATCGCACCACCCTCAACGCCCTGTATCATCACCTCTTGGACTGTCTCGCGCCCCGTTTTCCCCATCTGCGAGGGGCGGCGCCGATCTACCGTGATTTTCGTTCCGGGGATGTGCGTCATTCCCTGGCCGACATCTCCAAGGCCGAGCAGCGGTTGGGCTATCGACCCACCCACCGGATCGCCGCCGGACTGGCGGAAGCCATGGAGTGGTACATCTCCCACCTGTGACTTTGTCGATCCCGCGCCTTGCCAGTTCGGATTGAGGCGTGTTAATTTGCTGGATCCTTCTTCGTATTGTCGATTCACCCATCGGTGTTTTTGAGCTTACAAGTCCCATGTCCATCACCGAAGAGACCATCCGTCATGTGGCCACCCTGGCCCGCCTGGAGATTACTCCCGGAGAGCTTCAGACCTATGCCGGTCAGCTTTCCCGCATTCTGGGATTGATGGAGCAGTTGCGCGCCATTCCCACCGAGGGGATCGCTCCCATGTCCCACGCCGTGGAGATGACCATTCCGGAGCGTGAGGATCGGGTGGTCTGTCAGGACCGGCGGGATGCGCTGCTCGCCAATGCTCCGGATTCCGCCGAAGGGTGTTTCCGCGTGCCCAAGATCATCGAATAATCCATCCCTCATCCAAGGATACCCCTCAACGTGGACGCCCCCATCCCGACCCTGGCTCAAGCCGCCCGAGCATTGGCCGTGCGGGAGGTCTCCAGCGTGGAGTTGACCCGCGCCTGTCTGACCCGCATCGAGCAGCTTGATTCCACCTTGAACGCCTTCATCACCGTGGACGCCGACCGGGCCTTGCAGACCGCCGCCGCTTCGGATCAGGCCCGCGCTCGTGGCGAGGTCGGACCTTTGGCCGGCATTCCCATGGCCATCAAGGATCTGTTTTGCACCGAGGGGTTGCGTACCACCTGCGCCTCCCGCATGCTGGAAAACTTCATCCCCCCTTACGAATCCACCGTCACCGCCCGTTTGCGCGCCGCCGGAGCCGTGATCCTGGGCAAGACCAACATGGACGAGTTCGCCATGGGATCGTCCAACGAGACCTCTTATTTTGGTCCGGTGCGCAATCCCTGGGACACTTCCCGTACCCCCGGAGGCTCTTCCGGCGGGTCGGCGGCGGCGGTGGCGGCGGGATTGTGTGTGGCGGCCATCGGCACCGATACCGGGGGATCCATCCGTCAGCCCGCGGCCATGACCGGCATCACCGGTCTCAAGCCCACCTATGGACGGGTTTCGCGTTTCGGCATGATCGCGTTCGCCTCCTCGTTGGATCAGGCGGGCCCCATGACCCGGGATATCCGGGACGCGGCCATGCTGTTGCAGGTGATGGCGGGTCATGATCCTTTGGATTCCACCTCCATCGATACCCCGGTGCCCGATTATGTCGCCGCTTTGGATCGCCCGGTCCGGGAGTGGCGCATCGGCGTGCCGGAGGAGTATTTCAGCACCGGCTTGCATCCCGAGGCCCGTGCCGCCATCGAGACGGCTTTGGAGGTCTATCGGGGATTGGGGGCGGTGATCGTTCCCGTTTCGTTGCCGTACACCCAGCACGCCATTCCCACCTATTACATCATCGCCCCGGCGGAGGCCTCTTCCAATCTGGCCCGTTATGATGGCATCCGTTTCGGGCATCGTTGTGATCAGCCGAAGGATCTCAAGGATCTTTATGCCCGCACCCGTGCCGAGGGTTTCGGTCCCGAGGTCAAGCGGCGCATCATGTTGGGGACTTATGTGCTTTCGTCCGGCTATTACGACGCCTATTACCGCAAGGCCCAGCGGGTGCGTCGCTTGATTGCCGATGATTTCTCCCGGGCTTTTCGGGATCACGATCTGTCGGTCATTCTCACCCCGACCGCTCCGGAGAGCGCGTTTCAGTTGGGAGAGAAAAATCAGGATCCGGTCAGCATGTATCTGTCGGACATTTTCACCATCAACGTCAATCTGGCTGGATTGCCGGCTCTTTCCTTGCCCTGCGGTTTCGACGCCGCAGGGTTGCCCATCGGTTTTCAGTTGATCGGTCGTCCGTTGGACGAGTCCGCCATTCTGACCATGGGGCATGCCTATCAACAGGCCAGCGACTGGCACACCGTCACACCCGGAATATCGCCATGAGCACCGACTCCCGTTATGAAACCGTCATCGGGCTGGAGATTCACACCCAGCTTGCCACCCGTTCCAAGATCTTTTGCGGCTGTGCCAACCGGTTCGGTTCCGCGCCCAACACCCAGATCTGTCCGGTTTGCGCGGCGTTTCCCGGGGTGTTGCCGGTGCTTAACAAACGGGTGCTGGACATGGCCATCATGACCGGTTTGGCTTTGAAAGGGGAGATTCGGGTGCGTAACGAATTTTCCCGCAAGAATTATTTTTATCCCGATCTTCCGGCGGGTTATCAGATTTCCCAGTTCGAGTTGCCCATTGTCGAGCATGGGGAGTTGATGATCGAGCCGGAGGGGGCTTCCCGCAAGCGGATTGGCATCACCCGGGCGCACATGGAGGTGGACGCGGGCAAGAGTCTGCATGAGGGGATTCAGGGGGCTTCGTGGGTGGATCTGAACCGTACCGGCACGCCGCTTTTGGAGATCGTCACCGAGCCGGATTTGCGTTCCGCTGCGGAGACCGGGGCTTTCCTCAAGAAATTGCGCAGTCTGGTGCGTTATCTGGGGGTGTGTGACGGCAACATGGAGGAGGGATCTTTCCGTTGTGACGCCAATGTGTCGGTGCGGCGTTTGGGGGAGAGTCGTTTGGGTACCCGTGCCGAGATCAAGAATTTGAATTCGATTCGCAATGTGATGCGTGCCATTGATTATGAGGTGGAGCGTCAGATTGATCTGGTGGAGGCGGGGGAGAAGGTGATTCAGGAGACCCGTCTTTGGGATGCCAATCAGAATCATACCCGATCCATGCGGGGCAAGGAGGAGGCTCACGATTATCGTTATTTCCCGGAGCCGGATCTGCCTCCGGTGGTGATCACGGCGGAGCGGATCGAGGCGATTCGGGGCAGCATGCCGGAGTTGCCGGATGCGAAGCTGGTACGGTTTCAAAGTGAATATGGTTTGGGTGAGTACGATGCCGGGGTGTTGACCGCGGATCGGGAGATGGCGGAATATTTCGAGTTGGCGGTGGGGGCGGCCCGTCCGGCGGATCCCAAGGCTGTGGCCAATTGGGTGACGGTGGAGTTGTTGGGTCGGTTGAACCGGGAGGGGATGGAGATTGGTCAATCCCCGGTGGCGGGTGAGGCGTTGGGGCGCTTGACCCGCATGATTCACGAGGGGGTGATTTCCGGAAAGATTGCCAAGACGGTTTTTGGGCACATGTGGGAAGGCGGGGGGGATCCTCAGAAGATTGTTGAAGAGAAGGGATTGGTACAGGTTTCCGATTCGGGAGCGATTGAGGCGGAGGTGGATCGGATTCTGGCGGCTCATGGGGACAAGGTGGAGCAGTATCGAGCCGGAAAGGTGCAGTTGCTTGGATTTTTTGTGGGAGAGGTCATGAAGGCCACCCGTGGCAAGGCCAATCCGGGGGTGGTGAATGGATTGTTGAAGGGAAAGTTGGAAGCCTGAAGTCTGGGAACTATTGAAAAAAAAGAAGGGGTCTGGGGGATTCTTCCCCCAGGATTTTGATTTTGTTTTTTGTTTTTTGTTTTGATTCAAGGATAACGTCAAAAGAACAAGTCAAAACCCTGGGGGAGGAATCCCCCAGACCCCCGCTTTTTTTTCAATGGTTTTGTTGGATTCGGCGCTACTGGGCCGATAATTGATCAATCGTCGCCACCACCGTGTCGTTGTTTTGACCCGAAGGCAAAACGATCCCGGTGTTGATGGTCGATCCCCCGTTCAACCGCCGCAAAATCAATACCCCGTCCGTCGCATCCGTCTTTCCGCTCTTGTCCACATCCAACGTTCCGCTCAACCCGTCAATCGTCGTCACCACCGTGTCGTTGCTTTGACCGGAAGGCAAAACGATCCCGGTGTTGATGGTCGATCCCCCGTTCAACCGCCGCAAAATCAATACCCCGTCCGTCGCATCCACCTTTCCGCTTTTGTCCACATCCAATGGCAACGCAGTCGCAGACGCACTCGTCACCGTAATCACCTGACGCAACACCAATCGCGGCCCATCCCCCGCCTGACTTGCCGGACTGTTCTGCCCACTGCCGGTATATCGGGAACTGTTGTCGTTCACCGCCACATACATCACATACTCACCCGGCGTGCTGAACGTCATGGAACGGGTGGCGGATCCCGAAAAATTGGTCACCGGAACGGATCCCACACCAGGAATGTGCCACGTCATCGATACCGTGTCACTCTCGGGATCCGTGGCCGTCACCGTCGCGCTGACCGTCAACGGCGCCTGCCCGGAAGTGGCACTCATCACAAGCGACGCGCTCGGTGGACGGTTCCAGACCGGATTCGTACTCACCGTGAAGGTCTGATGCGCGACCTGCTGCGCGTCGGCAACCACATAAACATGATAGACTCCGGTCACCTTTTTCAAGATATCCGTGTACCCGATACTTTGATAGCTGCTGCAAATGAAAGAAGCCGCACAACTGAGCGAAGCCGTGGTCTCCTGAATCGAATAACCGGATGGATCCGTGACAATGATCTCCACCGTTTTGGAAAAACTCCCGTTGAACGAGAGACTGATATACAAAACGTCACTGTCCGCAGTGGAATCCGTCAATGTGGTGACCGACTTGGAGGCTCCCGAAGAGTTCAAAAACAGTGAACTGGAATTGAAAATCGTCTTGGAACTCGTGGGCGGCGTGTAAACCGCAGCGGTGACGGGATTGGCCGAAGCACCATAATGCGCCAGGGCTGCCGCGATATCATCCGCCATCAGATGGCCGATGTTGTTGTAAGGATTGGCGTACATGATCGAAACCGGATTGTCCGAATGCCCCAGTCCGATCAGATGACCCACTTCGTGCAGCAGAATTTTTTTGAAGAGCGCCTCGGATTGGGCCGTGGAAAGCTGACTGCCTTCGGTCCAGTCGAAACTGTCGGAAATCACCACGCTGCCATCGGTGTAAGGATCATATCCCAAGGTGGTATCGCTTCCCGTGGAGTAGGAACGGGATGGACCCGCCATGGCCGCCGCCCCATTGGCATTGCCCCAGATGACCGCCACCACATTATCCGTGCTGACATCCTTCAAGGCCGTGTTGACCCCCTGATGGGAGAACTTCACCCCGCTCACCCCTTCCCATTCGGCCATCACCTCTTGCATCAACGAGACGACCTTGCTGTTGTCTTTGAACAGAGTCGGCGCGCCAGTCGGGTTGTAACTCCAGTTGATGGTGCCGTTCCAACGCCCGAACGTGTCGCTGATGCCCAGATAAGGCTGTTGATAGGTTTCGGTGATGGCATGAACCGGGGCGGAGAACCATAACCCCATCAGAAAAACCGCCAGATGAATTCGGCCAACGGAACGCATGAATGGTCTCCAGGATTCAAACCAGCAAAAACTATTGAAAAAGAAGAGGTGGTCTGGAGGCTTCATCCTCCAGGGTTTTGATTTTTCAAACCAAAAGACCAAAAAAACCAAAACCCTGGGGAATGAATTCCCCAGGCCCCTTCTTTGTTTTCAATGGTGAGGAATTATTTGTTGAACCAATCGCTCAGCCATTGGAACATGCCATTGGGCTCGTCCGGCGGGCGGGGGGCGATGAAATACAAAGAGGAACCCCGTTGTTTCATGATTCCGGCGGTGCGTAACGCTTTTTCTCCGAAACCCATGAAATAATCTACCCGACCCGGTCCGCGAATGGCTCCGCCGGTGTCCTGATTGACCGTGAAACGCAACGTGGGTTTCCAGTTGGTGACCGCCCCATCCTCGCCGAACTCCGGCATGGTGACATAAAGCAATCCCGGAGCGCCTTTGGGGAAGAGATTGGCGTCCGTGGCCATGGAGCGTTCCCCGGTGAGGGGCACGCCGATGTTGCCGAAAGGACCGCCTTCGAGCTTGCGGAAGAAAACATAGGAAGGATTGGAGAACAAAACCCGGTCACGCTGCTTGGGGTTGTCCTTGAGCCATTGACGCAAGGCGGGCAGGCTCATGTTTTCTTTGGAGATCTGGTTTTCTTCGATCAGCAAGGCGCCGATGGAACGGTAGGGCTGACCGTTGGTGGCGGCATAACCGACCCGTATGGTGGATCCATCCTGGAGTTGCACCCGACCCGATCCCTGGATGTGGAGGAAAAAGAGATCCACATAATCTTCCACCCAGGCCAGTTCCAGATTCTTGCCTTTGAGAATTTTGTCCTGGTCGATGCGCGCCCGATCATAATAGGGCAGTAGTCTGCCTTTTTCGATGCGTCCCACGATCCTCTTGTCCTTGAATTCGGAAGACCACTGGGACAAATCGGCTTCGACCATGGTGTGGGGACGGCGATAGATGGGATGGGCAAAGGTTTTGGTCTGGGTGAGGGAACCCTTGAGCAACGGCTCGAAATAGGCGGTGACCAGCACCTCTCCTTGTTGATCGCTGCCCACGGAGTGAAACAGGAGGTAGTTCTTTTTGAGATGCTCCTGGAACGCGACGGGATCCATGGAGCGGGCCGACTGGGCCAGACTTTTGCAGGCCTCGGACAGGGTCGCGGCGCGGAAGGTCCGTGGTCCGAAGCGGATCGGGCTTTCCGGATCCAGACCGGCGTAATAGCCGACGCTGGCCTCCAGGGCATCGGCCCAGGAGGCCAGTTCCTTGTCGTGGTTGAGCACTTTGGCCACCTGATTCCAGGAGATCTGGGTCAGGCTGTTCTCCTCGGTGACCTTGTTTTCCGGCGTCGTGCTGGAGCAGCCCGCCATCCAGAACAGCAGGAACACCAGAAAAAGACGCGGCATCAGCCGAGAGTCTGAAAAGGGTGCAATCGGGTTCACTGAACGCTTCTGGCCACTTCACCGGGTTGTTGGATGGCCGAGAGGTACCAGTTGGGATTTCTGGAGCCCACAGGGCGGCAGAAGGTCCAATACTCTTCGGCCATGATGGGGCGGCTGGAGTCGCCTTTCAGCACGTTACCCGCCACATCGGTTTCGTATTCCAGCATTTGCACCTGAAAGTGGACCGTGATCCAATCCTCTCCTGCCTCTTGCCAGGCTTCGGAGACCTCGGCGACGTGAAACTGGATTTTCTCCAGGATGTCCCGGCGACCGGCAGCCTGACGTTCCTGGGCGTGGCGTTCGATCATGGACCACATCCGGTCCGTGAGCAAAGGACGCAGACGATCCACACTCCAGTCGCTCCAGGCGCTTTGAATCATCTGATAGGCCCCTTTGGCCCCGGTCAGGAAACGCTCCTCATCGAATTGCGGATCCATGCGGGCGATCTGGGCCAGTCCCCGGCTCACTTCGTCGATTTCGCCGTCTGCGGAGAAGGTGCGAGGCAATGGATTGCCCTGAAAACCGGTGTTGCCCAGATCCTGGAAGGAGGAGTCCAAAGGCGTTTTTTCCAGGGAGACCCGTCCCTGAGTTGGTCCTTGAGCCGGGAAAGGGGTGGCGGTCATGGGGGTCGGAGCCGGGGTGCGGGATCCGCCGAACCGTTTGACGAGAAACCAGATCACGCCACCGATCAGCAGGATTTCCAGAAAGCCGATGCCGCCGCCCGCGCCGCCGAACAGCATGGAGCCGAGCATTCCCCCGAGCATGAATCCGGCGACTCCCCCCAGGAGACCGGCTCCGAAGCCGGAGGGTCGGGAGGGCGCGGGGGTGGCCATGGAGGGGCTGGGGTTGGATGGGGAGAGGTTGGAGCGTTGGGTGGCTTCACGGGGGGTGGAGAAGCTGCGGGAGCCCCGGGAACCCATGGAATTGCCGCCGCCGAAACGACCCGCTTCCGCCTCGATGGGGGGCAGGGCGATGGCTAGGCCGACAATCAGCAGCAGAATCGGCAGCAGGTAGGGATATCTGGTTTTCATGGCATCTCTCTCGGGTTGATGGGACGGTTGAGATAAGCGCTCCAGAGTGTTTCGGACAGATGGCGCACTTTGGTCCGGGAGCCGGCTTCCCGCAGACCCGCCTCCAGATGGAGGATGCAGCCGGCATTGCTGGCCACCACCAGATCCACATCGCTGGCGGCGATGGTTTCCAGTTTGGCGGCGCGGACGTTTTGGGCCTGTTGCGGGTGACGCAGCATGTACTCTCCTCCGGCACCGCAGCAGGCGCCGATGGAACCCGGTGGGACGAGTTCGTGGCGTTCGCCGGGCAGCGCATCGAGCAACTTTCTGGGTTCCGCTATTATACCCAACCCGAATCGGGTTTGGCAATGGTCATGATAGGCCACGGTTTGTCCTTCGGGGTTCCCGAAAACGATGCCCTGTTGGGCCAGACGGGGAGTCAGGAAGGTGGCCAGATCGATCACCTTGGCGGCCAGTTCTTTGGCGGCCTGGCCCAGTTGGGGATGATGACCCAGATTGCGGGCGTATCCTTTCACCGTGACCGTGCAGATGGCGCTGTCGCACAGCACAAAATCCACGTCCGCCGCCTGTCGGGCGAAGGCTTCCAGAGTGGCTGCGGCTTGTTTCTGAAAGGCTTTGCGATCTCCGGATTCCCGGTAGGGGGCGCCGCAACAGCCGAAGCCTTCCGGCACGATCACCGTACAGCCCGCCAAAGCCAGAAGATTGGCCGTGGTCGGGCCGGTGCGGGGATGAAACAGTCGGGCCATGCAGCCGCACAGCAGGGCCACCCGGGTCGGGGGCGGGTCTCGGGCCGGGGGGAGGGGGGCGGGAAAGGTCGGAATGGGGTCGGAGCGGTGTTCCGGGAGCAAAGCCTCCAGTCGTCGCAACGGGCCGATCCTGTGCAACAGTCGGAATCGACGCACCAGCTTTTGCAGTCCCCAGGCCTGATAGCGGGCCAGCCAGCCCGCCGCCCGGGCGGTGCGGGCGTGATGGTTGGTGATGCGGTGGAACCATCGGGCCAGGGGCAGCGGAGCCAGACCGGTTCGTCCTCTCAGATGTCCCACCAGTTTGGCCGGTTTGACTCCGGCGGGGCAGGCCACATGGCAGGCGCGGCACAGCAGACAGCGGGAGAGGGTTTCCGAGGCCTCTTCGGCGGTGAGTGCCCCGGCCCGCAGAGCCAGAATGATGGAAACCCGTCCCCGTGGGGAGTGGGTTTCATCGTTGTCGCTCTGGTAGGTCGGGCAGACCGGCAGACAGTAGCCGCAATGGGTACACAGGGTCGCGTTGACAAAGGGATCCGTGTTGGCCGTCTCTCTGTCCGCCCGGGAATGGCCGCGGGATTCCGTCACGCCACCACGTCGAGCCGTTGCGAAGCGGAAGAGTCGGCGGCCCGGGGTGCCGGTTGGCTTTTGGGGGGGAGTTTGGCCGACTCTTTGGCGGTGTTGGCGGCGTGGGCGGTCTCCCTGGCGGTTCTGGCCGACTCCCTGGAAGCGTTGGATGACTCTTTGGCGGTTCTGGCCGACTCTTTGGCCGCGGTTTTGATCGACTCTTTGGCTGACTCTTTGGTCGCGGTTTTGGAGGACTTGTTGGGATCGACCTTATCCGCGGCATGGTTGCCGCTGCGGTGATCCGGACGGTTGACCGGTTCCGAGGATTTGTAAAGCCGCATCGAGCTGGCCGGGGGAATGGAAATGGCGGTGGCGGACATGGGGGCTACTCCCTGGTTGAGGGTAAGGGGGTGTTGATGGATTCCCCTCCAGAGGAGGCCGGGAGATCCTGGGATGGTGTTTCGGGTTCGGCTTCTTGCAGTCCGGTCTCTTCCTGATTGCCGTGGCCGACGCGCCCCGGATCCGGAGCGCCGTTTTGCGCGGGCAGGTCCAGGGGCACGATTTTTCTCTCCTGGACGCGGTAGAGGTGATAAAATCGTTCGCTGCTGCCGTCGGGCAGAAAACGGACCGGTCCGGCGCTGCCGTGGAAGTTGTTGTCACGGGTCAGGCCCTGGTGCCACTCCGGGCCGCCGAGGCGTTGATCCCGCAGCAGTTGCGCCAGAATGGCGATGCCGTCGTAGGTGAGCATGGAAAGGGCTGGAACCGGGGCCACGCCGAGAATTTTCTTGTGGGCGGCGCCGAACTGCTCCCGGGCATCCATGTTGATGTCGCAGAAGGTGGCTCCCGCCAGGGTATCGGCCTCTTCCAGGAGTTCGGGACGGTTCCAAAGAGAGGTGCCCAGCAAGGCAATCTGGGGGGTGCGGATCTGGAAAAGCGCTGCCTGGGGCGCGATCATGCGGGCCTGTTTGGCGGTGGCCGGCAGAAAAAGCGCGTCGAAATCGATCAAGGGTTCCAGTTCTTTTTCGGAGCGGGGCGCGGGACGGTCCAGGGGATCCAGCAGCATGGCGGATCGGGCCGAGGTCAGACGCCCCTTGACCGCTTCCGGATCCAGACTGACCAGCATTTTGAGGGCGTTGGAAAAATCGGTCTCTTTTTCGGGAAAGAGGATCGAACGGTTGACGATTCCCCCCAGGGCCACCACCTCGTTGGCGAAGGTCTGGGCCTGGAGCTGTCCATAGTCGGAGTCCGCCGCCAAAATGGCGAACCGCTTCAATCCCGCCTGCTGGACCGCGTAACGGGCCATGACCCGGGCCTGGGCATCCGGGTGAAAGGCGTTGAGATGGGTCGACCCCCCGACGGCGAGGATTTCGGTTCTGGGGTTCAGGGTGATGATGGGTATGTTGGCCGCCTTGGCCGCCTTGGCCGCGGCGACGGCTTCGGGATGAAAGACCGGTCCGATGATGACCTGACTGCCTCGGGAGACCAGATTTTCCACGGCGGCTTTGGCGGATTCGGCGCTGCCGCCGCTGTCGGCCACCTCCAGATGGAGGTTGACATCCCGATGATCGGCCAAGGCCTTGCGGGCCGCCATCACCAGGGTGTTGCCCATGGAGGCCGAAGCGCCGCTCATGGGGATCATCAGACCCGCCGTGATGCCGGACTGCTCCTGGTTTTCCTGGGAGAGACGCCGCATGGCTTCCGGGTTGAGGCTCGGGTTGAGGGCGGCTTTTTTCCACAGGGATTGGGCTTCCGCCTCGTCTCCCGCCGCCGCCGCCCGGTCCCCGAGGAGCAGGTTCACAAAAGGCAGCAGGGGCGAAGAGGCGGGTTGTCGGGACAACAGGGTCTGGAGTTGTTTGCGTTCCAGGGGTTCCAGGGCCAGGAGCGCCTCGCGGATCTGTTCGGGAGTGGTGGGCGCGGGTGGAATTCTGACAATCGTGGCTTTGTCCCGGGAGGGTTGCGGGGCATTCAGCGTTTCCTGGATCAGGCGTTGCCAGGGGGATTCCACCGGGCCGGCGTGGGCGGGAAACGTACCGGCCATCAGCAGGGCTGTCAGCCACGCAAGGTGCCATGGGCAACGAGGGGTGTGGCCATGGGTTTTGATCGGAGCAATCATTGGGATAATGGTCCATGAAAGAGCGCACGGCTTTGGTTGGAAAATTGTACATCGTTCCCACGCCAATCGGCAACCTGGAAGATATCACCCTGCGCGCCTTGCGCATTCTGGGGGGGGAGGTGGGGCGCATTCTGGCCGAAGACACCCGGCGCACGCGCATCTTGTGTGATCATCATGGCATCCGCACGCCGGTCTTTCATTTCGACGACCACAACGCGGCCCGACTGATTCCCGGTCTGGTGGAGGAGTTGCGTGGCGGTGCCCGTTTCGCTTTGGTCTCCGACGCCGGAACCCCGGGCATCAGCGATCCCGGCAGCTCTTTGGTGCGGGGGGCCATGGCATGGGTGCCGGTGGAGGCTTTGCCCGGGGCGTCGGCGGTGACCACGGCCTTGTCCGCCAGTGGTTTTGCCGGGGAGCGATTTGTTTTCGAGGGTTTTCTGCCCCGCAAGGGCATGGATCGGCGACGACGGCTGGAGTCTTTGGTTCGGGAAGAGCGCACGGTGATTTTTTTCGAGTCCCCCCAGCGTCTGGAGGCCACCCTGGCGGATCTGGCCGCCATCGGGGCCGGGGAGCGGGTCGCGGTGGTGGCCCGGGAGCTGACCAAACTGTACGAGACCTATCATCGCGGCACCATCGCCGAACTGGTCACCCGGTTTGGCGCCGAACCGCCCCGGGGGGAGATCGTGGTATTGCTGGAAGGTGCCGCCTTCGTGCCTCCATCCCCCGAGGAGGTGGCGGTTTTGCTGGATCAGGCTTTGGAAAGCGGTCTGGGACTCCGGGACGCCACCCGACTGGTGGCGGAACGCACCGGGCGTTCGGCCTCGGAGCTGTATGCCTTGGGACTGGCGCGGCGGCGGGAGTAGGATATGTTCTGAACCCTTAGGATCCCCGGTAAATCACTCCGCCTGGGTTCTCTCCCCGTCAGTCATTGGCCCGTTCGGCCAGATCGTTGGCCATGGTCAGGGTTTGGGAGATCAGGGCGCGGGCTTGATCGATCAGCGCCAGAGCGTAGTCGTGGGCCTGGGCGTGGAGGGTGGCGTTGATGGGGATCTCTTCCTTGGTTTCCTGGGCGTGGGTGTCCGCCGCTTCGATCAGGGCCTGGGCCAGGGCGTGGAGCATGCCGGGAAGCAGGGCGTCCACCTGGGCCGGATCCGGGGTGTGACGGGTCGCTGCCGGTGCGGGCAGGGGAATGATGGCTGGCACCGTGACTGCGGACCGTTCCAGCGGCGCGGGCAAGTTCGGAATCGGGGCCGGCAGGCGGGCAGACTCCCGGGCTGGCGCGGGGGTGTCGCCGCCGTGGCCGAAGACCCGATTCACCAGATCCGAATAGATCCATTGCCGGGCCGGAAACAAGGGCGCGAGGGCTTCCGGAACCGCAGGGGTGTTTTCCGGGAGGACCGGTTGGGTTTCGAGCGGTGTTGCGAGCGGTTTGTCGGTTTCGTTCCGGTTCGCCTCTTCCACGGCGGTCAGCATCTCTTCCAAAGAGGGGGAGGGGCGGACCGGGGCAAGGCTTTTCCAGGGCTTGGGAGTGGTGTTGCCGGATCCGGGTCGGGTCAGGGGCTGGAATCGGCTCTCGTCACGCAGGTTTTCCACCCAACTCGACGGCGCGGGCCGCATGGGGGCCACGCTGCGTTCGGTGCCGGGAGCCTCGGGGGCAGGGGTGTCGAGCCACGGGGAGAAAACATTTTGTCCGGCGGGTGATTTTGCTATTCTCCAACGGTCGGCAGCCTTGAGCATGGTGTTGTCCTCTATCTTTTATCTTTAGATCATTTGCGGACCGGATCTTTCATCAAGAGAACCATCATAACCAAGCAGTGAAATTAATCCACAAAAAAAATTCCATGCCAGGGGAAAGCGCAAGCGTAAAATATGGATACCAAGGCGTTTGGTCTGTTGGCTGAAGGGGTGGCGGCCCGCAACCTGAATCGATTGGGTTATCGGATTCTTGAACGCAATGTGCGTTTTTCGCGGGGTGAACTGGATCTGGTGGCCAAACATGGGGAGATTCTGGTATTCTGTGAAGTCAAGGCCCGTCGTGGCCCGCTGTGCGGAGAACCGGGAGAGGCCATCGACGCCCGCAAACAGGCCCGCCTCGCCCGATTGGCTGTCGAGTATCTGCGGATTCATCCCGAACTGTCCGGTTGTCCGTGCCGGTTCGACGCGGTGTTGCTGTGGCGCGAAGGGTGGCGCTGGCGCACCGAGGTGATCGCCGACGCCTTTCGACCCGGTTGGGAGTGATGGTTTTTGATAGATGGATGTCCATGCACGTTGACCATTGAGGAGTGTTGATCGATGAACCGTTCGCGCGTTATGTGGGGGGTCATGCCGTTGGTGGCCATGCTGGGTCTTGCGGCGTGCGTGCCCACGGATTCGTCCAATGGGGCGGCCAGCTCCGGAATCCTGGGGGAGCGGCGCAGTCCGGAGGCCGCCATCGAGGACAACATGCTCGCCATGAAATTGCGCAGCTACTACATGCGCAGTGACAAGGTGAGCGCGGCCAACATCAATGTATCGGTTTATCAGGGGGCGGTGCTGCTCACCGGAACCGCCGCTTCCCAGGCGGAAATCGACAGTGCGATTTCCATTGCCAAGGCGACCCGTGGCGTGGTCAAGGTTCACTCGGAACTCAAGGTGCAACACGCCACCTTCGGAGAACTCACCAAGGATGCCTGGTACACCAACGAAGTCAAGATTCGCATCCTGGCCGACGAGCAGGTGCGAGGTCTGGATATCCATGTGGAAACCACCAAGGCGGTGGTCTATCTGACCGGTACCGCCCAGTCGGCGGCGGAACGCAACCGGGCGGTGGAGATTGCCCGTCAGGTGAGCGGAGTCAGGGAGGTGGTTTCTTACATCGAGATCGATCCCAGATCCCAGCCCCTCGCCCCCGGAACCGAACCCAGACCGGACAAGAAAGCCGGTTCCCCTCCGCCGGCCCGCATGGGGGGAGCCGGGGATGCCACCAAACCGCCGCAAACCACCACCCGACCTGCCGCGTCTTCGTCTTCCGGGGTGCCGACTCCGGTGGTGGCGCCGCCTTCCGGCTCCCTGACTCCGAAAAAACCGGGTGCCCCCGTTGAATCCGGTTTCTGAGCTGGATTCAACAGTCCGGGCCGCTTTGCTCGCAGCGGTGGGGGAGGAACGGCTGCTCACCGGAGCGGCCCAGCGGGAAGCCTATGCCTGGGACAACACCGGTCGTCGTTTTGTCCCCTGGGCTGTGGCCCTGCCGGAAACGCGGCAACAGGTGGCCGAGGTGTTGCGGGTGTGTCATCGGGCCGGAATTCCGGTGGTCCCCAGAGGGGCCGGAACCGGCTGTGTGGGGGGCGGACTGGCGGTACAGGGGGGAGTGATCCTCTCCACCCAGCGGATGAACCGTATTGTATCCATCCGGCCCGGAGACCGGTTGGCCGTGGTGGAACCGGGGGTGGTCAACGGGAACCTGCGGGCACAACTCGCGGTTCATGGCCTGTTTTGGCCACCGGATCCCTCTTCGGCCCGATCCTGCACCATCGGTGGCAATCTGGCCATGTGTTCCGCCGGTCCCAACGCGGTGCGCTACGGGGTGACCCGTCACTGGGTGTTGGGCATGACGGTGCTGCTCGCCGATGGTTCCACCCTGCGGGTCGGGGGGTATACCACCAAAGGCGTGGTGGGCTATGACCTGACCCAACTGCTCATCGGCTCCGAGGGGACTTTGGCAGTGGTGGTTGAAGCCATTCTCAAATTGGCCCCCCTCCCGGAAGCCCGTCGTACCCTGCGGGCCTCCTTCCGCGACATGGAGCAGGCTGCCCGGGCGGTCGCCGGGGTGATGAGCCGGGGGGAACCCCCTTCGGCTTTGGAGTTTCTCGATCCGGCGGCTTTGAAATTATTGCAAGACAGTGATGCCGCCATCGTCTGCCATCCCGAAGGGCGGGCTTTGCTGCTCGCGGAGGTGGAGGGGGAGGCAGACGAGGTGGATCGCAAGGCGCGGGCGCTTCAGCAGCGGTTGTTGGCCTTCGAGCCTCTGGAGGCGGTGGTGGCGGCCAACGAGGCGGAATCCAAAAGTCTCTGGTCCGCCCGTTACGCCCTTTCTCCCGCCCTGACCCGCATCGCCCCCCGGCGCGTCAACGAGGATGTGGTGGTGCCCGTCACCCGACTGGCTCCCCTGGTGGCGGGTCTGGCCCGCATCGCGACGGAAACCGCGGTGCCCATCGTCAGTTTCGGACATGCGGGCAATGGCAACATTCATGTCAATCTGCTCACCGATCCCGCTGACCCTGCCCAGGCCCCCCGCGTCGCCTTGGCCTTGGATCGGGTTTTCGAGCTGGTTTTGCAACTGGAAGGCACCCTCTCCGGCGAACACGGGGTGGGCATCATGAAACGGGATCATATCGACCGGGAACTGGATCCCGCTTCCCTGGTCATACAAAGAAAAATCAAGCAGCTTTTCGATCCCTCCGGCCTGTTGAATCCGGGCAAGATCTTTCCTTGAGGATCGGAAAAATCCATGGGTAATGGATTGACTTTTGTCTGCAATGCATATATTTTATCCGGGTCTTTATCTGCTTGGAGATTGAGAACATGAAAATTGCTGATATTCAACTACCTGAAGGATACAGACCCTCCGAAGACGAGGAGTTCATGTGTCCCAACCAAAGAGCCTTCTTTCGCAAGCTTCTGCTGGAATGGGAAGAACAGTTGCTGGAAGAGGCGGAAAAAACGGTCAACATCATGACCGAGGAAAAGGCTATCTTCGCCGATCCCACGGATCGGGCATCCCTGGAGACCGATCGCAATTTCGAGCTGCGCACCCGAGATCGGGAACGTAAGCTCATCTCCAAGATCAAGCGCACCATCGACGCCATCGAAGAGAACGAGTACGGCTATTGCGAAGAGTGTGGCGTTGAAATCGGGTTGCGTCGTCTGGAGGCCAGGCCGGTGACGGATTTGTGCATCAGCTGCAAGACCGCTGCCGAACGGCAGGAGAAAGTGACCCGCATTCCCGAAGAGATCAATTTCGATTCTTGAGCCCGAACACAGCGGATATGTTGTTGTTTCCCCATTGGGGTCCAGGGGCCAATGGCCCCTGGTGGGATCCAAGGGCGAAGCCCTTGGGATTTTCAAGCATTTAAATCCTTATCAAATAAATCTTTTAAAAATATAAAATCTTGTATTTTAAAATCAAAACTCTGGGGGAAGAATCCCCCAGACCCCCGCTTTTTTTCAAAAGTGGATTTCAGATGCGGGCGGAGCCGGACCAGATACGACACCCCTCGCGCAATCGCCACGCCCAATCCTCTTGCCACAAGGCGCTGATCATGGCGGCGGAAGCCGCGCCGGATGGGATCACCTCCGGCAGTCGTTCCAGGGTGATGCCGCCGATGGCCACCACCGGCAGACGGGTCTGGGCGGTGATGGCGGTCAGGGTGGAGAGTCCTTGCACCCCATGGGTATCGCTTTTGGTGGCGGTGGCGAAAACCGGTCCGAAGCCCACATAATCGACTCCGAATCCTTCCGCCTGACGGATCTCTTCTGCCGTATGGGTGGAAAGTCCGAGGATCCGACCGCTTTTCAGTTGTTTCCGGCACTCCGGGATGGGGGTATCCTCCTGTCCCACATGGACCCCATCCGCTCCCAGGGATTCCACCCACTCCACCCGATCGTTGAGAATCACCCGGATTGCGGGGGCGTGACGCCGCAACGCCATCAGCCAGCGGGTCATGAAGGCCAAAGCCCGATCCGGATCCCCCTTGGCCCGCAGTTGGATCAAAGAAATGGGCAATGTCGCCAGTTGGCGGGCCACCGCTTCGGGTTGGCAGACGGCGCGGATGGCGGGGGAGGCGTTTTCGAGCCAGTCGGCGTCGAGGATGGGATGCAATCCGGCGATCCGGGGCGGGGTGGTCATAGTCCGGCGAGGATTTCGTCGTCGATGGTGTCCGAATCCCCCAGATTCAACGAGACCAGACGCCGCAAATGGCTGAAATTTTCCACATCCATTTCCTGGAAACGCACCGCCGCCCCCCGATCCGCCTGGGAGTAGACCACCACCCCCTTGATGGGAATGGAGATGGTACCCAAAACCAGTGTCCCCTGCACGGTGGCCCCTTTGGCGGGCAGATCCGCGCCGTGAAACAGCATGCCCCGGAGACTCAGATCACCGAAGGCCCCGCGATAGGAGCCACCCATGTCGTCTTTGAGGATCAATTCTTGCTCGAAATCCACGCGAGAATTGGCCCGACGGTCACGGGGCGCCCCCGAGGTTTTGGGTTTCAAGGCCATGATTCAATCCAGGTTGTTCAAGACATTCAAGGTTTGATCCCGTGACAGTCGTGCGCCGTGGCGGGTGACCAGCAGGGCCGAGGCCCGGCAGGCCAGCAGGCCGGCCCGTTCCGGGGAGAAACCATGGGTCAGTCCATACAACAGGGCACCGGCGAACAGGTCTCCGGCGCCATTGGCGTCGATGGCCTGCACCGGAGTTCCCGGAATGACATACTCCTTTTGGTCGATGCCCAGGATGGCGCCCTGGGGTCCGAGGGTGAGACCAAAGGCGTGACATTTTTCCGCCAGTACGGAGCGGGCGGTTTCCAGGTTGTCGGTGCGGGCGTATTTCAACGCTTCCACGTGGTTGCAAAAGAGCAGATCCACTCCGGATCCCATGATCTCTTCCAGTCCGTCGCGGAAGAATTCTACCATGTTGGCATCGGAAAAGGTCAAGGCGATTTTGGTGCCGTGTTTGCGGGCCAGTCGCACCGCTTCGACGGCGGCCTGACGGGCTCCCGGAGAGGTGACCAGATAGCCTTCCACATACAGCCATTGGGCGGAGGCGAGTCGTTCCGGGGCCAGATCCTGACTGGAAAATCCTTCGGAAATCCCCAGATGGGTACACATGGTCCGTTCCGCGTCCGGGGTGATCAACACCAGACATTGACCCGTGGTGCCGTTGATGGAGCGGTGATCCAGGTCGTTGTCCACGCCGTTGGTTTTCATGTCCCGGGCGAAGAAGGCGCCGTTTTCGTCGTTGGCCACCCGGCTGGAGTGGAACGCCCGTCCCCCCAGTTGTGCCAGTCCGATGAGGGTGTTGGCCGAGGAACCGCCACAGGAGCGGTGTCGGGCCGCGGGTCCGAGCTGTTCGAGCAGTTGGAGACGGCGGTTTTCATCGATCAGGGTCATGGTTCCCTTGGTCAGGCCCGCCTTGACGAGAAAGTCGTCCGTGACCTTGACCTCCGTATCCACCAGGGCATGACCGATGCCGTAAACGTCGTAGCGATTCATGGCTGGAAATCCTCGATGCTGACAATGGGAATAAAAGCAAACCTGGAATTTAACGGAGGTTCGGGGCAAAGGGGATGTGGGTCAGACGGGCCAACAGGGGCGCGTGCAGCGGACCATTGGTGGCCAGCACCGAACGCACCGTGGGATTGGCCTGGTTGAATCGGAAGGGTTCCCCGTTTTTGTGGGTCACCCGGCCTCCGGCCTCCTGGACCAGCAAGGCTCCGGCGCAAAAGTCCCATTCGTTTTTGGGAGAGAGGGTGAACGTCATGTCCCAGCGTCCGCAGGCCACCAAAGCCAGCTTGTAGGCGATGGAACCCATGGTTTGGATGCTCCATTCGCTCAAGAACGGTTCCCAGTCTCCCCGCGCCGTCTCCGAGCGGCTCGCCAGACAGGTGGCGCCTGCCAGCGCGTCGCGGGAGGTGGTGCGAACCGGTTGATCTCCGAGCCGGGTGCCTTGTCCCTCCATGGCGGTGAAGGTCTCGCCGGTGGCCGGATTGTGAATGCAGGCCACCACCGGTCGGCCCTCTTCCACCAAAGCCAAAGAGAGGGCGAACTGGGGCAGTCCGGCGATGAACTCCTTGGTGCCGTCGATGGGATCCACCACGAAAATCCGGGAGTTGCCCAGACGCTCCGGGTTGTCGGCGGTCTCTTCGGAGAGCCAACCACACTCCGGATGGGTACTTAACAACCGGTCGCGCAACAGGGCGTCGGCTTCCAGATCGGCTTTGGTCAAGGGGTTGTTCATCCCCTTGTCACGCACCTCGGCACTGGCCAGCACGGTTTGACCGGGTCGAAAATAGGTCATGATCGCCACTCCGGCCTCATGAGCAGCACGGGTCATGATGGCGAGGGAGTCCGAAAGTGCGGGTTGAACAGGCATGATGGGTGGTCTAGTCGGCATGTGGGTTTTCGTCGTTGAATGGGGAAATGGTACTCCATGCCACCCCGATTGTCCATGACCGCCACGCTGCCTTCCTTACGCCTTGAAGAATCCGATCACCTCTTCCAGCCGCTCCGCGTACTCCTTCAACCGCTCCGAGTCTCCGGCCATGCTTTGGGAGGCCGCAGAGTTGCGGCGACTGATCTCCACCAGCTCTTTCAGGGATTCGAGAATGCGGTCCGCGTGGCCCGACTGCTCGGAACCGGAAGAGACGATCTCCTGAACCAGTTCCGCTGTCTTGTGAATGTTGGGCAGCAGATTGTGCAGCATGACTCCCGCCTGTTCGGCCACCTGGGTGCTACTGGAGGAGAGTTCCATGATTTCGCCGGCGGCGCTTTGACTGCGTTCCGCCAGTTTTCTCACTTCCGAGGCCACCACGGCGAAACTTTTGCCATGTTCCCCGGCCCGGGCCGCCTCGATGGCGGCGTTCAAGGCCAGCAGATTGGTCTGGCGGGCAATCTCTTCGATGATGGAAATTTTGCTGGCGATCTCCCGCATCGCCTCCACGGAACGGGCCACGGCGGCTCCGGTTTGTTCCGCCTCCTGGGCCACCCGGGCGGCGATGCGACCGGTTTCCGAGGCGTTGTGGGTGTTGCGGCGGGTGGTTTCGGCGATGTCTCCCATGGCCTGGAAGGTGTTCGACAGCCCGGTATCCTGGGCCTGTCCCCCCTCGGAGATGAAGCCCGCATGGGTGGCGAACTCCTGACCTTTCTGGATCAACTCCTCGGAGATGATGCGCACCTCCGAAATGGTGGATTGGAGCTGTCGGGCCATGCCTTGCAGGGAAGAAAGGGCGCCGGTGCGGCAATCCTTGTGTTTTTCGTCGTTGATGTCCAGATGCCCATTGGCAATGCGGGATGCGGTCTCGTGGATGATCATGGGATCGCACCCGAGTTGGGCCTTGATCAGTCGGGTGACGGCCAGGGTGATCAATCCCAGAAACAGCATCAGGGAGGCGGTGATGGTGGCAATCTCCTTGACCCGTTTTCGGATGGCCAAATCCACGTCATCCACATAGATGCCCGAACCCACGATCCAACCCCAGGGCTCGAACCCCTTGACATAAGAAATTTTGGGTACCGGTTTTTCCTGACCCGGTCGGGGCCACAGATAGGGGACAAAGCCCGCACCCTGGGCGCGGGTCACTTTCACCATCTCTACAAACAGGTAGGTGCCCGCTGGATCCTTGAAACCCGACAGATCCTTGCCATCCAGATCCGGCTTGAAGGGATGCATCACCATGGCCGGCTTGTAGTCGTTGATCCAGAAGTAGTCCTTGTCTCCGAAGCGCAATCCCTTGATGGCTTCCCGGGCGGTGGTCCGGGCGGCGTCGGGGGTGAGGAGGCCTTTGGTTTCTTGTTCGTGGTGGTAGACCAGCAGAGAGTGGGCGGTTTCCACCAGATTGCGGGTTTTGGTGCGTCGGTCTTCCATCATGGCTTCCCGTTCGTCCAGGATGGTGATGCCACTGATGATGATTAGGCTGGCCACAGCCATGAATACCAACGACCAGATCTGGGTTTGAAGCTTAATTTTCTTAAGAATATTCATGTTGTTATCCTCTCGTGCGAGCCTTGTGGAAATGGATAACCAGTAGATCAACCCGTGTTGGTGCGGATGAGGGGATAGGATAGGGGTGTTTGATGGGGTCGTCAATGTCCCTGTATGATGGCATATATAATTTGTATTTGTACATATCAATTTGCTGATGCTCCCATAAAAAACCCCCGCCCTTGCGGGCGGGGGTTGGGTGCAAACCAAAACCGGAAAGCGCGAATCAGGCCACGTAGGAACAGGCGCTGGCGGCTGTGCGGGTATCCATGTCGCGACCCCGGTTGGTGTGGTCGTCCACCTCGGCGGCGGTGCCGATCATGCGACCAAACAAGAAGGTGATGAAGGCGGCGCTCTCCATGGAATCGGCGGAGATTTCGCCCCGGGCATAGGGTTTCCAGAGCATCTTCAACAAGATCACCGCGATCACCGCATCCACGTTGACACAGTAGATGTCACGGCTGATGCCGGTCTTGAACATGGCGTGAACCAGCTTGTGATAGAAATCCTGGAAGATGTTGTAGGATCCTCTTTGTTTGAAGAGATTGTCCACGAACACTTCCCGGGGATCGAAGTTTTCCGGTTTGCCCTTGAACACCGGATGGTTGACGCAGGGGATCTTGGCGTAATCCATGCTGCCGGAGAATTTGGCCTTGGCCTTGTAGGCTTTGTATTCGTTGGTGAATTTCAGGGCCATTTCCATGAGATCCAGGCCGTGGTTCTGGTCGCCCGGATCCACCAGACCCGAATCCTTGAACCGTTCCATCAAGAAGGCGATGGCCTCGTAGCCGTTGCCGCCATGGGCGAAACCGGTGTGGGAGAGGAACCCCAGATAGGCCTTGTTGATCTGGATGCGTTCCGGGGCCATGGGACCATCGGCGCTGACGGCGCCTTTGGGGCCTTGGGCGGAGATGGTGCCGGGTCCGTTGGTGACCAGCAGTCCCACCAGCACCGAAAAGCTGAACAGTTCTTCTTCCGTGGGACGACGCCCGAACAACGACAGGAAGGCGGTTTCGGTGAAGCTCCAGGATTCGAGCATTTCGCCGGTGTCCACGCCGTAGAAATTTTTCTTGTCTTGTTTGTCCGAGGGGACCACACACCCCACCAAGGTGCTGAAAATGCGGAAATGCCACGGCATGGCCAGCATGGTGGTCACCGACAACCGACGCCGCACCAGGGGACGCCAAGCCAGATGACAACAAATGGCCGCCAGCACCGTGCTGTCCCTGGCCCCTTCGCCGCCGCCGCCCAGAGCCTTGAGGAACTCCAAAAAGACCGATTTGCAGCCACGATTTTCCAGGGCGGTGAGCATGGACTTGCCCCGTTTGCCGCTTTTGCCGGAGACCAGCACATCCCGGGCGCCGTTTTCGGCGGCCTTGGCCAGAATGGGCTGAAAATCAAAGGAAAGATCCGTAGGATCCGCCAGTCCGGAAAGACCGAAGAGATCCACAAAGGCTTGCATGGCCTCTTTGGCGGGTTTGACTTCGTTGGGGCCGACCATGGCGATGCCGGTGGACAGCACCACATTGGGGCTGCTGCCGGCTTCCCGGGCCGCGTCGGCGGCCAGCAGGGCCGGGGATGCGCTGTGGTTGACAAAGGCGTTCAGGGCCACATTGGCCATGGCCTGTCCCGTGGCATCCGGATATTCCCGGATCAAGGACAACACCAGATTCTCTTCCAGGGTGTGGGTGGAGGCATCCAGCACGCTCATCCCGTGGAGTTGGGAAACCTGAGTCTTGGCATCCATGCGGGAGGCGCCGGAACAATCCTTCATCGCCTGTCTGGGGAAGATGGCGCCCACCTGTTTGGCCAGGGCGGCGATCTGCTCGTTGTAGGGATGGAGGGCTTCCACCACCGGCAGTTGCAGCTCCTTGGGCAGGGGGATGTCCTGATTGGCGAAGAACCAGCATTTGGGCGCCAGATTGCCCCGGGGCTCGAAGTCGGGCCGGATGCCGTTCATCATCATCACGGCGGTCATGGCCAGGGGGATGTGGGCGATGTTGGTGACCACCGCGCCCTTGGCCGAACAGGCCGGAGTTTCCGGGGTGAAGATCGCCTTGACGCCGAATTTGTCCATGAACCATTTTTCTTTGGCCAAGGCGTCGTCGCCGGAACCGGCGATGGCTCCCGCATGGCCGCAGGAACGGGTCAGTTTGGCTTTCCAGCGACCCACGACACAGGCCACCACCGGCTTGTGGAATACCAGATCCCGCTCGTAGTATCCACCCGGCTCGATGTACATCACCGCCGCCTTGGTGCGGTTGTCGTTGTGCATGGCGTGGGTGAATTCCGGGGCGGCGAAGTGGATGTAGACATCCTTGCCCGAGGAGACCGACACCGTGGTGCCCCAACCGGCGGTGAGCAGATAGGTGGCGATGGTGGTGGTGAAGTTGCCGGAGTTGGAATACAGACCGATGGAACCCGGAACCAGGGACTCTTCCGGGGCGTTGCCCCCCAGAGCGCCACCGATGCGCACATGGTTGTGGGCGTCGCCGATACCCAGGCAGTTGGCTCCGAAGACATCCACACCGCGCCACTGGCAGTATTGACGGATCATGCGGGCGTGTTTGACCTTCACCTTTTCGGTGAGGATCACCACCTTGTTGAGGTCGGGGTTGACCCGCACCGCCTCGATGACCGCATCCTTGACGCCGTCCGGTGGCACATAGACCACGGCGACGTTGAATTTTTTGCCGTCGTTGAGGGCTTCCAGGACGTTGTTGTAGACCGGAATATCACCCAACTTGGTTTTCATCACCGCGCCGGAACGTCCGGGCTGTACGCCGCAGACGATGTTGCCGCCGGAGTATTCATGGCTGATGGGGGTGACGGTGGTGCTTTCGCCACCCAGAATATTGAGTACGCACACCCGGTCGTCCTTGGTGGCCAAGTCGGCCAGGGAGTGGATGCCCACGTAATAGGGGAACTCCTTCTCGCCCCGGGGATTTTGCTGATGTTGCCCTTGGGTGGGCAGGGTATTCAAGGATGTCATGGAAAACCTCTTTCCCGTTGAATGCGCGACGAATCGGACCGAATCGTTTGTGGAAGTGACGACCCGAACTAGTTCTTGATGCCCAGTTTCTCGGCAATGACTTTGCGGCCACCATTTTTCATCCAGGTGTCCACGGCCACCGCGTAGTTGATCACTTCGCTCATGGCAGAGTCATAACCGAACATCGCGTAGGGGATTCCCAGCGAGTCCAGGGTGTCTTTGAGATAGCCCAGTCCCTGCACCAGATTGGGTCCACCGCGTCCCACCACCACGAAGACCGGAGTGGGGCCGCGTTCGTTGAAATAGCTGCGCAGGCCATCCCCCATGGCGCGGAAAGTCTCGAAGATGTCGGTATTGTTGGCTTTGCCGCCGATCAGAAAAAGCACATTGGTTTGGGAAAGCCAGTGTTTGTAGGTGATATCGCTGATTTGTTTCATTTTGGCATACGGGGGGTTGCCACCGAAGTCCGAGGAGATGGTGGCCAAGTCTCCCAGGAGTTCCGTCACCAGGGCATTGGCTCCGCCGCCGAAGGTCATGGCCGTGATGCTGCCCGCCGGATTGATCACATAGACATCCGACTGGCCCTGATAGGTGCGCAGTTGATTGACTTCCAGCTCGTAGTCCGACAGATTGACCGTATCCAGGCTGCTGGGCAGGTTCAGGCGTTGGGCGTTGCGGTCGTCGCCGTCGAAGGAACATTTGAAGTCGCAGGCGATGGGGACCAGACGACCATTGGGATCCCGCCACATGCGGATCGGATTGATTTCCAGGGTGGTCATGCCATAGCTGTTGAACAGATCCCACAGCTTGGTGATGTTTTGCACCAGGGGGCTCAAGATTTCGTTGGGGGCGTGCATCTTGTCGAGGGCGTTGGAGATGACGAACCCTTTCAAGCCGGTGAGGGGATCGAAGGGCACCACCGCGATTTTGCTCGGGGGCAACTCTTCGATGTCCATGCCGCCGTGGTGGGTGATGGTCAAGGTGGGAGCGCGATACAAGGTGTTGTCGGTCAGGGAGACATAGATTTCATGTTCCGCCTTCACGAAGCCCTCGAAGGTGACCCCTTCGGATTTGGAGGTCTGATTGCCGTGGGTATGCTCGACAAAGTAAAGACGCTCTTTTTCCTTGAGGGCGGTGCGCACATCGGTGGCCTTGCCCACCAGACCCGCTTTGCCTTTTTTGCCGATTCCGCCTTTGAAGATGGGTTTGATCAGGCATCCCCCCCACTTGTTGATCAGTGCCTGGATCTCTTCGGGAGTCGCTTCCGGACCCAGCACTTCGGCGGTCGGAAAATCGACATACTTGAGTAATTTGGCCCCCCATTTCATGCCGGTGATTTGCATCGGTGCGGTTCCCCACTCTTTTTAGATTTAGGTTGATCCTCGGATGACGCTGAAACAAAAAACGGGTAAGTTCGGCACATTATATGCCGTTCATTACCCGTTCCTTGAGCATCGTATATGGCGGGAGCGACGGGGCTCGAACCCGCGACCTCCGGCGTGACAGGCCGGCATTCTAACCGACTGAACTACGCCCCCGTATTCATATGTATGTATGTGCGCGCTGTTGGTGCGTTTTCACGTTTCCAGCGGCTTGGTGGCGGATTATCCATGGATCCGGAGAGGTCGTCAAGGGATGATCGTATGAGATTCCGCTTGAATTCGATTTCCGGCCACCACAGTTCCTGCCAGTGTGTGATGAGAAGGAGACTGTAATCGATTTTGTTCGGGATGGCAAGCAGGAATTCATGGTGTTGGTGAATTCGGGTGCGAGGGGATGGATTTCAGGGGGGAGTCCAGGGCGTCGATTTGGCGCAAGGCCGCCAGAGCCAGGGATTGGCGCAGCGGAGCCTGTTCCGCCTGGTCCATCCGGATGTGGGTGGCAAACGTGACGAGGCGGCCTTGATTTTCCAGCCAGCCGACATACCAGCCACTCATGGGTTGGCTGGACATGGCCCAGCCTGTTTTGCCGTAAAGGTGGGCGGTTCCGATGGTCTCCTGCGGGATGAGGCGACGCAGACCGGTCAGGGCCGGTTGCGAAAAGGGGAGTTTGCCGGTGGCCACCCGGGCCATGAAGCGGGCCTGTTCCTCCGGGGAGATGGCCAGGGGGCCATCCAGCCAGAAGCGGTCCACTTTTTCGCCGATGGCGCCATTGCCATAGCCGGTTTTGGCGACCCAATCCTGCATGCGTTGCAGACCGATGCGCCGGGCGATGGATTGAAAAACCGGCACAGCCGATACCGCCATGGCCTCTTGTAGGGTCAGATCCTTTTCCCAGGAGGGGAGGGGTTGTGGGGTTTGGTCCCAGGGGAACCGCTCCTCTTGCCGCACCACGCCGGTCTCCAGGGCGATGAGCAGATTGACTACCTTGAAGGTGGATGCGGGCAGAAACCGCTGCTGGCAACGGGCGGGATCCGACAGCCGCATCCGTTCCGGATCCACCTCCATCACGGCGAGACATCCGGATACGCCGGCTCGTTGCAACAGGTCATTCAAGCCGGGATCCGGGAGGGTTTCCGCATGGGCGGAAAACATCATCAAACCAAACATCAGGATCCATCCGGTCATGGCGCGTGGCATGAGGATTCACCGTGTCGATGGGGGAAGGGGAGGATTGGGGACGGGCCTGCCGCGGATGGTCTCATCAACTGCCGGCCATGTACATGTATTGTCAGTCTGGTTCATCCTGGCCGGTGGTGTCCAGTGGCTTTTTTTGGACCTTTTCGGACGTTCTCGGATAAAGTATTCAAGAACCCCTGTTTCGCCCAGGAGATGAACCCATGACCGGTTTTGCTTCGGCTTTCGACACCCACAAATTCATCAAGCAGATGATGGCCACCGGTTTTACCGAAGAGCAGGCCGAAATCCAAGTGCATCTGCTTACGGATATTCTCGGTTATCAACTCTCCACCAAAGCCGATGTCGCCAAGCTGGACGCCCATGTCCTGGAACTCAAACGGGATATCAAGGAGTTGGACGCCAAAACGGATGTCCAAGTCCTGGAACTCAAACGGGATATCAAGGAGTTGGACGCCAAAACGGAAATCCGGCTTAAAGAACTGGACACCAAAATGGAAACCCGGTTCAAGGAATTTGAACTCCGCATGGTGATCAAGCCTGGCGCCATGATCATCGGGGGGATTGGTTTGCTTTTTGGTTTGATGCGGACCTGGCCGCTTCCGGTGCAGTATGTTCCACCAGCCGGTCAGGAGCTGCGCCTTCCTGCCCCTCCTGCGCGTTGACCGTCGAAAAAAGAGAGAACAGACCCTCCCCTTGGACACAAGAACGCCCGTAAATATTGAATTTACGGGCGTTCTCGACTTCTTTGCATCTTGATTTGGTAGGCGGAACAGGGATCGAACCCGTGACCCTCGGCTTGTAAGGCCGATGCTCTCCCAGCTGAGCTATCCGCCCACACGGCGGCAGAGTCTGATGATGCCAGCGCCGGGAGGCGAGGGCGTGACCAGGGCCGCTGTGATGGATCATTTTTTCTTTTTGATCACTTTCTTTTCGGCGGCGGCAACCGGGGTCGGGGCCGGGGTGGGAGCCGGAGCAACCGGAGCGGCGACCTTCTTGACCGGGGCGGGCTTGGGGGCCGGAGCCGGGGGGGGGGCCGGGGGAACTACGGTGACCGCGTCTTTCAGACCCTTGCCGGGTTTGAACTTGGGCAGTTTGGCAGCCGGGATATTGATTTCGTCGCCGGTGCGGGGATTGCGACCGGTACGGGCAGCCCGTTCCGATACCATGAAAGAGCCAAAGCCCACCAGATTGACTTGTTGACCCTCTTTCAGGGCGTTCTGGATGGCATGGATCGTGGCGTCAATGGCATCGGAGGCCTGGATTTTGGTCAATTTGGCTTCTGCGGCAACGGAATCGACGAGTTCAGATTTGTTCAATGGAGGTTCTCCCCTAGCATGACGTTCCCGATAACCCCGAATGCGCGTTTTTTTAGAACGTTGCCGGGGTCGCATCCGGGGTTACTATACGTTGCAGATTCATGGTGTCAAGCGATTTTTCGCGTTCTGGCTTACATTCTGGTGATCGCTGACCCCTGGAAATTCAGTGGGTGATGGGGGGGGTATCTACCCGCTCCCCGTCTCCGGGAATGAGCAGCGCCGGATCCGGATTTTCCAGCGGACCGGGAGCAGGTTCGGCGCTTTTGAGCGTATTTTTCATCGTGCCCCGCAACGCCAGGCTGAGGACCTGATCCATGTGGGTGACGGGATGAATCTCCAGATCCTTGAGGATGCTCAAGGAGATTTCTTTGAGATCCTTGACGTTTTCTTCCGGAATGATGATGTGCTTGACCCCGGCGCGATGGGCGGCGAGCAGTTTTTCCTTCAGGCCGCCGATGATCAGCACCCGTCCCCGCAAGGTGATTTCGCCGGTCATGGCCACATCCTTGCGTACCGGAATGCCATACAGGGCGCTCACCAAGGCGGTACACATGGCGATGCCCGCCGAAGGACCATCCTTGGGGGTGGCGCCTTCCGGCACGTGGATGTGGATGTCGCGTTTCTGGAAGAACTCTTCGCTTTCCATGCCCCACTCCCGGGAGCGGGAACGGGCGTAGGTGAGGGCTGCCTGGGCCGACTCCTGCATCACGTCGCCGAGTTTGCCGGTGGTGGTGAGCTTGCCCTTGCCATCGATGTGAATGCTTTCGATGGTGAGCAGTTCCCCGCCCACTTCGGTCCAGGCCAGACCGGTGGCCACACCCACCAGATCCTCTTCTTCCGCCAGTCCGAACCGGTAGCGCCGCACTCCCAGATATTTGGCCAGACTCTTGGAGCCGATGGCCACCCGTTCGTGTTTGGGATCCGTGAGAATGGCCCGGGCCGACTTGCGGCACAATCCGGCGATTTCCCGATCCAGGTTGCGCACCCCGGACTCCCGGGTGTAGTAGCGGATGATGTCCATCAATCCCGCCGACGAAAGGGTGAATTCGCCTTCCTTGAGTCCATGGGCCTCCATCTCTTTGGGAATGAGATATTTGGTGGCGATGCGCATTTTTTCTTGTTCCGTGTACCCGGCCAGCCGGATGATCTCCATGCGGTCGAGGAGGGGACGGGGAATGTTGAGGCTGTTGGCGGTGGTGATGAACATCACCTTGGACAGGTCGTAATCCACCTCCAGGTAGTGATCGTTGAAGGCGGCGTTTTGTTCCGGATCCAGCACTTCCAGCAGCGCCGAGGAGGGATCGCCCCGGAAGTCCGAACCCACCTTGTCGATTTCGTCCAGCAGGAAGAGCGGATTGCTGGAGCCGGCTTTTTTCATCGACTGGATGATCTTGCCCGGCATGGAACCGATGTAGGTGCGGCGATGACCGCGGATTTCCGCTTCGTCCCGGATGCCTCCCAGGGAGATGCGCACGTATTCCCGACCCGAGGCCCGGGCGATTGATTTGGCCAGCGAGGTCTTGCCCACGCCCGGCGGACCCACCAGACACAGGATCGGACCTTTGATCTTTTCCACCTTCATTTGCACGGCGAGCTGTTCCAGGATCCGTTCCTTGACCTTTTCCAGACCCCAGTGGTCCTCTTCCAGGATCTCTTCGGCCCGGGCCAGATCGTGTTTGAGTTCCGTGCCTTTGCTCCAGGGCAGGTTGACCAGCCAGTCCACGTAGTTGCGCACCACCGTGGCTTCGGCGGACATGGGGGCCATCTGCTTGAGTTTTTTCAGTTCCGACTCGGCCTTTTTGCGGGCCTCTTCCGACATGCCCACGGTGGCGATTTTTTCCGCCAGTTCGTTGATTTCGTCCTTGTCGTCGTCCTTGTCACCCAGTTCCTTCTGGATGGCTTTCATTTGTTCGTTCAGGTAGTAGTCCCGGTGGCTTTTTTCCATCTGCCGCTTGACGCGACCCCGTACCCGTTTTTCCACCTGGAGCACATCGATCTCTTGTTCCAGCACCAGCAGCAGACGCTCCAGACGGGCGCTGACGGTGGGCAGTTCCAGGAGTTCTTGTTTTTCCGTCACTTTCAGCGCCACATGGGTGGCGGCGATGTCCGCCAGACGGGCCGGCTCGTGGACCGATTGCAGGGTCTGCAACACTTCCGGCGCGATTTTTTTGTTGAGCTTGGCGTAGTTGTCGAACTGCTCGATCACCGAGCGCATCATGGCCTGGCATTCGGTGGGATCCGATGGCTCGTCCTCGACGTAACGCCCTTCCACCAGATAATAGGGATCCTTCTGGAAGTAGCGCCGGATCTGCATGCGCCGTCCTCCTTCCACCAGCACCTTGACCGTGCCGTCCGGCAGCTTGAGGACTTGCAGGATGGTGCCCACCACGCCGATGGCGTAGATTTCTTCTTGTTCCGGGCTGTCGTTGGTGGCGACCTTCTGGGCCACCAGCAGAATCTGACGGCTCTCTTCCCGGGAGGTCACCGCCTCCAAGGCGCGGATCGACCGCTCCCGTCCGACGAACAGCGGCACGATCATGTGGGGAAAAACGACGATATCTCTCAAGGGAAGCGCGGGGATGCGCACCAGTTGTGTGGCGAGGGATTCCTTGTGACTGGGCATGACGGTCGGATGCTCCCGTTTTTTATGTGAAGGTGATTTCTTCTTTTTCAAGCCTGGGCCGCCATGGGAGGATCCTCATGGATGAGCAGCGGCTCCGCGTCGTTTTCGATGCACTCCTGGTTGATCACCACCTCGGTGACATCGTTCATCGAGGGAATGTCGAACATGATTCCCAGCAGCACCGATTCCAGAATGGCGCGCAATCCACGGGCCCCGGTCTTGCGTTTGATCGCCTTGCGGGCCACAGCCCGGACCGCCTCATCGGTGAAGGTCAGGCGGACTCCTTCCATGGAGAGCAGTTTGGCGTATTGCTTGAGCAGGGCATTGCGCGGTTCTCTGAGTATTTTGATCAACGCGTCTTGATCCAGTTCCTCCAAAGTTGCAATAACCGGAAGACGACCGACGAATTCCGGAATCAGACCGAATTGCAACAGGTCTTCGGGTTCCAGCATGGCCAGCAGTTCGTTGACGCGGGTTTCGGTGTCGCCCCGTTTCACCTGGGCGCCGAAGCCGATACCGTGATGTTTGTTGGAACGCCGTTCGATCACCTTTTCCAGGCCGTTGAACGCCCCGCCACAGATGATCAGGATATTGGTGGTGTCCACCTGGAGATATTCCTGCTGGGGGTGTTTGCGTCCGCCTTGGGGGGGGACGCTGGCGATGGTGCCTTCGATGATTTTCAGCAGGGCCTGCTGCACCCCTTCTCCGGAGACATCCCGGGTGATGGAGGGATTTTCCGACTTGCGGGAGATTTTGTCGATTTCGTCGATGAAGACGATGCCCCGCTGGGCCTTTTCCACGTCGTTGTCCGCGGCCTGGAGCAGACGCAGAATGATGTTTTCCACATCCTCGCCCACATAGCCCGCTTCCGTGAGGGTGGTGGCGTCGGTGATGGTGAACGGCACATCCAGGATTTTTGCCAGGGTCTGGGCCAGCAGGGTCTTGCCGCAGCCGGTGGGACCGATCAGCAGCAGATTGCTTTTGGCGATCTCCACATCCTCGTGGGGGGTGGCGTTTTTGCTTTCCAGGCGCTTGTAATGGTTGTAGACCGCTACCGAGAGGATGCGTTTGGCCTTGTCCTGACCGATCACATACTCATCGAGGATCGCCTTGATCTCCTGGGGAACCGGGATGCCGGACCGCTTGCGCATCGGGCCACCCTCGGGTTTTTCCTCCTTGATGATGTCCCGGCACAGATCGACGCACTCGTTGCAGATGAAAACCGATGGTCCGGCGATGAGCTTGCGCACCTCGTGTTGGGTCTTGCCGCAGAAATTGCAGTGCAAAAGCGTGCCGGAATCCGAAATTTTCTTGGCCATGGATGTGACTCGTTCCTTCAATAGCGACCGTGGATCATCTTCGTGTGAAGATGAGACGATAAAGAAAAATGGTCCTCGCTGAAAGAGACTTTATTGGGTTTCGTCCGTCGGGAGATCCCGTTTGTTGATCACCCGGTCCGCCAGACCGAAGGCGCACGCCTCGTCGGCTTCCATGAAGTTGTCTCTGTCCATGTCGCGGGCGATGCGGCGCACCGGTTGTCCGGTGTGGTTGGCCAGAATCTGGTTGAGCCGTTCCCGGATGCGCAAAATCTCTTTGGCGTGAATCTGGATGTCTTCGGCCTGCCCCTGGAATCCCCCGGAGGGTTGATGGATCATCACCCGGGAGTTGGGCAGCAGCAGCCGTTTGCCTTTGGCTCCCGCGGCCAGCAGCACCGCTCCCATGCTCGCCGCCTGACCGACGCACAGGGTACTCACATCCGGTCGGATGAACTGCATGGTATCGTAGATGGCCATGCCCGCCGTCACCACACCACCCGGACTGTTGATGTACAGATGGATATCTTTTTCCGGGTTTTCCGATTCCAAAAAGAGCAGCTGGGCAACGACCAGATTGGCGGATTCATCGTTGACCGGCCCGACCAGGAACACCACCCGTTCCTTGAGCAGTCGGGAATAGATGTCGTAAGCCCGTTCGCCGCGATTGGTGGTCTCGACCACCATGGGAACCAGATTCATGGCAATACCTTAAAAAAGAAAGAGCCTTCAAGGAGGATGTGCGCGGGAGCGTGCCCGATGCCTGGCCGGGTTCCCCCGCGCACACTTAAATAAAGGTCGTGGATGGACCTAGTTGTCCGTCAGCAGCGCGTCGAGGGCGATGGTTTCGTCCGTGACCGTGCCGTTGCCGAGAATCCATTCGTTGACCATTTCTTCCAGCACGGCGCCGCGAATGCCGTCCATGCGGCTTTCGTCGGAGCGGGCCCATTGTTTGAACTCACGGGCCTGGGCGCCGTAGGCCGCCGCCAGGGCATCCAGACGGGCCGCCACCCGGGCGTCGTCCACCTGCATGTTCTCCTGTTTGGCGATGGCCCCGAGCAGCAATCCCAGTCGTACCCGCCGTTCCGCCGTTTCCCGGAAACCGCTGGCCAGCATGTCGTCGTTGAGGCCGTGCTGGGCCGGATCCATGCCCCGGTTGACGGTCTCCTCCTTGAACTGGGCCACCATGGCGCGCACTTCCCGCTCCACGATCTTGCTGGGCAGTTCAAAGGGATTGGCGCCCACCAGGGCGTCATGGATTCGACGCTGAACCCGTTTTTCCGTGGCCAGGGCCGCCCGTTTGGTCAGTTGTTCCCGGATGGACTCCCGGAGCCGTTCCAGACCCCCTTCGGTGATGCCTTCCGCCATGGCTAAGGCGTCGTCGATCTCGGGCAGCACCCGGGTGCGCACCTCGGTGACGGAACACTGGAACAGCGCCTCTTTGCCCGCCAGATGGGCTGCGGAATAGCTTTCCGGGAAGGAGACCTTCACATCCCGGTTTTCACCCGGCGCGATGCCGATGAGTTGATCCTCGAAGCCGGGAATGAAACGTCCACTGCCCAGTTCCAGCACATAGCCTTCCGCCTCGCCTCCCGGGAACGGTTCGTCATCGACGAATCCCTTGAAGTTCAGCACCACCTGATCTCCCGAAGCGGCCTGACGACCCTCCACCGCCTCGTAGCGGGCGCGGCGTTCCCGTACCTGTTCCAAGGCGGCGGCCACGTCCGCGTCCGTCACTTCGGCGACGGGGCGGGTGAGGGCCATTTCCCGGTATCCTTCGGCCTTGACCTCGGGCATGATCTGCATGGTGACCGTGAACACGAACGGTTGACCCCGGGTGACCGGCTGTTCGCTGTTGAATTCCGGATCATCCGCCGGGCGCAGATTTTGCCCCTTCACGGCCTTGTTCAGACCCTCATGCATCAGCCGTTCCATCACCGCCTGGGCGAGATGATCCTTGAAGCGTGTCTCCAGATGTTTTCTGGGGGTTTTGCCAGGACGGAATCCTGGCAGCTTGACGCTTCCGGCCAGACGTTGGAGTTCCAGATCCAGCGATTGATTGACCTGCTCGGCCTCCACGCGCACCGTGATGGTGCGATCCAAGGCGCCGGTTTCCTCGACAGTGACTTCCATGACATCCCCGATATGGTTGCGGTTTGCGAATCGAAAAAAGATACCCCCCGTCCGTGTCGAAAAGCAATCCTTCCCGCCGGATGAGGGATATTGGACCCTCAGGATTCAGGGTCGGGTTCCCGGGAGGCCAGGAGATTGGCCAAACGGTTGATGTTGGCCAGGGAGATCAGATGGGAATAGATCCATCCCAGCTCTCCGGAACGAAACAGCTCCATCGCCTTGGGTTCTTCCAGGGCGAGCAATTTTTTTTCATCCACGGCCAACAGTCCCTGCATGGCGAACTTCTGACCGCCGGTCGTCTCCACCCGGGCCGACAGGTTCACCAGCAGTTCCAGTTCTTGCAGACGCTGGATGAAGATTTCGGTGCGTCGGAAACCCTCCTGGCATTCCTGAAGAAAACGGATGGTGTTGTTCATCAGAAGGGAAGGCTCTCCGCTTTCCGTGAAGAGCGATTCGCCGGTTTCCGTGTTGAATCCGGGATAGGTGGCGTCCAGACAGACGGCCCACTGATCCGGATCCGCGCCGCTTTCCGCCAGGATGAAGGGATAACGGCGCACAAAGGCCGGCACATAATGGGCATTCCAGCGGGCATCCGCACCGATGAACAGATTTTCGTCGGCCCGCACCCCCAGCAGCGCCGCAGCCAGGATTCCCCCTGTGTTGGCCTGAATGAACACAATCGGATACTCCTTGGCCGCGTGATGGAACTCCGGTCCCGCCAGGGGTACCGAATTGGCCCGGGCGGCGAACGACAGATCGGCACGGCTGACATCCAGCCGCAGGTTCTGGTGATGTTCCTTGCGGATCGGTTCTGGGCGGCCATAAAACATGACTTGAGACATGGTGTCAAGAATCCTGTGATCGTTTAGAGTGGTCCAACCGTCAATCGGCATGGACGGCTCTTGGGGTTTCCGGGAGCATCCTTTCGCTAGTGCAGCACACGGCCTCCTTCGGGGGAGGTGACCGACGGGGTGAAGCCTGGAGTCAGGTGCAATTCCAGTTGCCATTCCGCCGAGGCCACGGCGTCGGCCAACAGTTTGCAAAAAGCGTGCAGAAGCTGCGTATCCATGGCCAACTCGATGCCATACCCTTGTTCCGGGTGCAGGTGGAGCATGCGGATCTGATCCTGACCCGGTACGGCGGCGATGCGGGCGTGGGCCGCCAGAATCGGTTGTTGTCCCAACGGCATCACCTTGGAGGGGGACTCCTCGAAGGGCGCCTTGAAGTCCGTGGCGGCGGTGGCGTGTTCGTGCATGAACTCCAGCATGGCCGCCCGTACCGTCTGGTCGCCCACTCCGGTGAGGTGGGTGTGGTGTTCCAGGGTCTGGCGCAGCGCGGGCCAGAGCCGTTGCACGAAACGACGGGTCAGCCAGAAACGGAACTCCATGGCATCGGTGGTGTTGATCCGCAACAAGAGACGGTCTTCCACCGGGGCGTAAGCGGCCTGCAATTGATGGACCTTGCCCAGTCCCATGGTGTGCTCCGTCACGGGACCAGTGCGCCCGAGCAGGAGGAGCCGGCTCCGGCGGTACAGGCCAGACAGTGGTCGCCGGTGGCGATGGATCGGGTCGTGGGGGTGGCGGCCAGGGTTTCGACCTGGGAGTGGGGGGTGGTCATCGGCAGCCCCAGGGCCAGATTGAAATCGCAGTCGAACAGTTGTCCATCCCAGCGCACGCTGATCTGATGGCGACACATGAGGTGTTCCAGGGTTTGGGGATTGAAGGCCTGTTGCAACAGGGTGTGATAGCTGCGTTCCTCCCCCCGGCGGCGCAGGTCGGCGCGAAAACGACCGATGGGCATGTTGGTGATGGTCACCAGACGGGTGAAGGCAATGCCGAACCGTTCCCGCAATTGGGTGCGATAGGTCTGTTCCAGCCGGGTCTGGTCCGGGGGCAGGGTGGCGCCCCCCGGATTGTAGACCAGATCCAGGGGCCAACGGTCATCGAGTCCGTAGCCCAGGGCGTTGAGGCGTCGAATGGCTTCGATGGCCCCTTGAAAGGTGCCGGCGCCCCGCTGGCGATCCACATTTTCTTCCAGGTAGCAGGGCAGAGAGCCGGTCAGGGCCACCTGATGATCCCGCAGAAACAGGGCCAGAGAGGACATTTCCGGATCCAGATGGATGGTCAGATTGGTGCGCACCCGCAGGTTGAGGTTCATGGCCCGCACCTTTTGGACCAGTTCCCGGAAATCGGGATGCAGTTCCGGCGCTCCTCCGGTCAGTTCCACGGTGCGACAGCGGGACAGGGGCAGTTGATTCAAAAGATGATCGATGATCGCCGGACTCATGGACTCTTCCCGTCGGGGCGAGGCGCCGATGTGGCAGTGGTGGCACTCCAGGGTGCAGCGCGGTCCCAGATTGATCTGCACGGTTTCCAAAGAGTGGCCGTGCAACTGGGTGGCGCCGGTGAATCGGGCCACATGGCGCAGGAAGTCGTTCATCGGGGATCCGTGGTGGATGGGGTGAGTCGCATGGTTCGGGTCGGAACACAACTGTGATGGCATGAATGGCAGTATAACATGCCATGAACCATCCCGTCCACCGGACATGGTGGTCCGGTTTGCGGATCCTCCATCGTTATTATTCGATTTTGGTCACGTGGCCGTTTTTCCAGGTACCCCGGTATCCGCCTCCGGAGGGGAAACGGAACTCTCCCGCGCCGTGTTTTTTGCCCTGGGACCAGTTGCCGATGTAGCGGGCGCCGTCGTCGTGGACAAAAGTGCCGAATCCGTTGGTGCAATTGCCCTCCACGCAGCCGATCAGCCGGACCGGTGGGGCGATCTCTTTGGGTTTTTCCGGGACGGTTTCGGCCCGGGCCGGACGTTTGATCGGGGGTTCCGGGGGTTTGGCGGCAAGGTTGGGCTGGAAGTTCGGAACCTCCGCGGGGGTGGTGGGCAGTCGGGGTGTGAAGCCGGGGGATCCGGCAGCCGGAAACGGTGGAACCTCCGCCATGGGCGGGATCGGAGCGATGCCGGGTGCGGCGGAAAGGGGTCGGGCCGGGGGTGTGCCACCCAGGGTCGGGGCATTCGTCAGCGCCGCTGGAGGATTGGTGACGGATGACGGACCGGGAATCACGCCAGCCACGGGGGGGATACCGGGGGCGAGGGGCCGGGCCGGGTTGGCGGCAGCTCCTGCGGGGGCGGCGGGTCCGGGGACCAGGGGAGCCATCGATGTCGATGCCGGCGGGTTGGCGTCGGGGCGGGCCGGGTTGGCCGCTGTCGTCGCTGTCGGGGCTGTCGCCGTCGGGGCGGCGGAACCGGGGGGAAGCGCGGGAGGCGTCGAGACCGGCGGGGTGGTGGTGACCACGGGTCGGGTCGGAGGGGTGGCGTTTGCTGTTGGGGTGCCCGCCGGGGGCGTGAATCCGGGGGTCGGAGTCGGGTGTTGGGTGCCGGTCAGGGAGTTTTTGAGGTTTTTGGCCTTTTGGCGGATGTTGCCCATCACCGTGTCCTGCCCCGGCGCTCTGGGAAGCAGTTGCCAGATCAGCAGACCCGTCACGGCGCACAGCACCCCGGCGATGATGAGTACCGGCGCCCGGCGTCTGCGGGGTGCGGTGCTTCGGAAGGGGATGGGGCGTGGTCGTGCCGGGGTTTTTTTGCCGTTTTCGTTTCTTTCGGCGTTTTCGCTTCTCTCCCCGTTGGCCAGAATCTCCTCCAGGGCTTCGCGACAGTGGACGAAATCCGGGCAGGAGGGTACCTGGGTCATCAGGCCGGATTGCAGCATGACCTGATAAAACTCCTGAAGCGTCAACGCCAGTCCGTAGGCCTGCTTGGGCGTGAAACGGCGGTGGGCCATGGCCATGAATTCCACCAGTTCTTTTTCTTCGGCGGTGCGGGCATTTTTGTTCCGTCGGGCCAGAAACGCCTCCCATACCTGGATGCGCCGGACATCGAAATGCAGATTTTCGGTGAATCCGATCCCTTCTTGCTGGGTGACGAATGTGACCAGCTCTTCCGAAAATCCACGGGTATCCATGGGCGGAGCCGTGGCCTGACGCTCTTCCGACAACGGGTTGACGTTCAGTTCTCCCTTGAGTGTCAACGTCTTGAAAAATTCCCGCAGGGTCAAGGCGTAACCGTGGGCGCTTTCCGGACCTTCGTTGTCGTGGATTCTTTTCAAGAAGGCCTGGACATCACCCGGACGCATGGTGCGCAAGGTGAGCTTGTGCGCTTGCAAATGGGATTCGAAGCGGCGGATGCGGGCCGCTTCGAATCCCAGGTAGCGTTCCGGATCGTTTTCGGTGGCATGGTCCAAAAAAAGCGCCAGGGCCGGGGACTGGGAACCCGCATCGTGTTTGCGGCGTTCTTCGGGGTTCACCAGCGCGCCGCACTCCAGACAGGGCAGTGTGTCGCCGACGCGCAAACTCGCGGTCTGGTCCGGCGAAAGAGGGGTGCCGCATTGGGGGCAGGTGAGATGGGGCATCGCCGTGGTCTGAAATTCGGGGTTCGAGGAGTGTTGATTGTATGGTTTGGGTCGTTAATTTGTAAAGCTTGCAAGAATGATTCCTGCTTTCTTCTGGACATCGATGCGTGGAGGGATCGAGGGCGGTTGGGTGGGGTCGGTATTGGGATGAGCGGTAGGGATTGTGTAATGAATAAATTTTAATTAGCGAACATTGCTTTTATTGTCGGATATCGGGGTATAGTTTTAAAAAAGAGGCGTTCATTCTGAATTTAATTATCATCTTGTTATAATTTTTATCCGATGAAGCGGTCATCGTATGGCTTCTGTTTGATAGTTGTCATGATGAATACCGTTAATAATTGGAAATAGTAATATTGATCATGGGTTGATGGCGTGGAGGATGTGGCGATCCGTTTGGAAGAAATTTCAACTTCAGTTATTGTGCGCCTCAAAGAAAGTGAGAAAGTGCGAGAGCGGCAAGTGCAGGCGGCGGGGGAACGGTTGGAGCAGCAGGTGGGGGCTTTGTTGGTCGGGAGGGGTATCGGGGAGGAAGGGGTGTTTCTGGCCAGGATTCGGGAGTTGGCCCAGGCTTTTGGGCGTGGGGTGGGTCGGCTGACCCGTGATTATACTAAAAATCATTTTTTGGCGCGGGAGTTGTTGCAGCAGTTGGATTTGCCCACCATCTGGCCCCGTTCGGTGGACACGCGTTTGTTGGTATGGCGGGGAGAGGTGCAGGCCCGTCTGGATCGGCTGGCCGAG